>NZ_AXAB01000025.1:0-155848 GCF_000472645.1 Bradyrhizobium sp. WSM2254
CGAGCGGTCGCGACATGAGCGCAAGAAGATCGAGATGCGGTTCGCACACTTGAAGCGCATCCTGAAGCTCGGTCGGCTTCGACTGCGTGGTCCACGAGGCGCTCAGGACGAGTTCGTTCTGGCCGCCACCGCTCAGAACCTAAGGAGGCTCGCATCGCTGGTTGCGCGACCGCCACCCGCTCAGGCTCTGTGTATTGCGTAGCGTAAAAGTTGCGTAGAGAGCGCGGGGGCGCGGGACCAAACCCCGTCGCCCCAAGTGAAAACGCCGAACGATCCATCGCACACAGCCGACTTTTGCAACAAAATCGGCAGAGAGCAGATTTCTGGCAGCGTCATCGTGCTGTAGCGCGATAGGCGGCGGTGCTCTGGAGCCATCTTGCCGGTGCGGTTCACGAACTGCCACGGCGGGTCCGCTAGGATCGTGGCAAAGCGTCGGCTCTTGGCGAAGCGCAGGAGATCAGCGTCGGGTTCGTCTTCAGTTCGGGCAAGCATGTACATCATCCCCCTACGCCATGCTAACCATGCGCTGATTCGGTCGGTCAACGAAATACCCGCACTGTCCCCAATCTTACTTACGACGGGATGAAAGCCCAGCAGGCCCCTACCCGCCGCGCTGGCTCAACCCCGGACTATCATCCACGCGGTAATGATTAACGCCGTTCTCGCGCCGACGCTCAACCCGCAAATTGTGCATTTTAGCCAGCTTGCTTATCGCACCGCGTAGTGTGTGAGGCCGCCAGCCAAACTTGCGGGCCAGTGCGGGCGCTTCACACCACCCTGACCTTAACTCGTCCAGCAGTTGGTCTGCCTTTGATCGTTCCATCCATATGTTCCGAGTTGGAACGCTCTCGGTCCAAACGTCTTTGCGCTGTACTTTGACCGCGAGTGCTTGGGTACGATTTAAGCTAAAGCTCAATTCCCCTCAGGAATCCGCGGATCAATCTCAGTTTCGTACTTTCATGTTTAAAGCATTGATCTCCCTCCCTAGACCGCACCTGTCATCATGAAAAGTCTCGAACGTGATGGTGTGTTGAGGGCCGTCTATTATGACCCCACCCTTTCCGTGTGCTCCGGGTGGGATCACTCCCAACTTGCGGAAGTACACTCCGATCTTTAGTGGACCGTCGGGGCTGTCGCCAAGTTGCCACCGCTTCTGCAAGGAAATAGAACATGCAAATACTTTTTCCTCGTTCCTCCAAAACTCGACCGGTACAGTTGCTATTACAACCGCGTTTGGCTTCGCGTCTGGAAGTTCGGGGCAGGAATCGGAAAAAAAGCGTCTAATGACCACGCCCCAAGGTAGGTTAGACTGCATTTCATTCCCGATGCGCTCGATAGCTTTCTCGTTGTGTGCTACGCAAACAGGGATTGGATACACAGGCCGGATATTAAACTCCGTGAAACGAACCTTATCCGCACATGATAAATCTGGCGCAAAGTGTTCCCACTGAGCACCAGCAGCCCGAATACCGGAAGGGCGGCCGCATCGAGAAATCCCGAATGGTCCGTCACAGCGACTATTCAATGAGCTGAGTTCGTATCCATTTGGACTACCATCAAGCAGAGGCGGACAAGCTGGAGCGGAAACTCGCCGACACACCCGGTAAGCAATCACAGGAGGGTAGGCGTTCGCATAATCGGGTACAGTACAGGTGACAATTTTGTCGCGGACCTTGTCAATATACCACGCGTTCATCTCTCGTGGATTTGTGCCGCATTCCGGGCTGTGAAGTTCACCTACAGCAACGTGTCCCGGGGGAAGAGGGTGCGATTTGCACTCAGCATCCAGCGCAAGCGGCGGAGAGTTTCCGTTGACCTCGGCATTGGAATTTTCGGCAAAAAGGCCGAGGAAAAGAGCCACCGCGAGAAATAGCAGCACCTTCATCGGAGAACCTCGCCAAAAGAAGCCAGGTTGCGGGCGTGCTGGAGCAGTTATTGGGGGCACCTGATGGTCGGGTCCTGATTGTGATACAGAACTCCATTCACGAATTTACCGAGGTTGCCGTGCTTGTCCGGGCAAGCGCAGCGCACCCACCCCGCGGGAATGCTGACTGCTTCTGGTTGACGCGCGGCATCCGCGGCTTTGGCTCCAGCTCTTTCCTCAGCGGCTTTGGCTCTTTTCTCAGCGGCTGTGGCTCTTTCATCAGCGGCTTCAGCTCTTCCCTCAGCGGCTTTAGCCTGTTCCTCTGCCGCTGCCGCCTTTTCCTGTGCCGTCTTGGTGGCTTCTTGCGCTTCTTTTGCCGCGTGAGCGGCTGCGCGGACTTTGTTCTCCTGCTCCACGAGCACCCGCAGCTCTTTTAGAAATTGAAGCGGTGTCTGCACCAGGGACCTAGACGGAACCGGATAACCGATACTCTGTGCCACGGCTGCAATGAAGTCGATACAGTTCTGGTCAGCTAACCTGTACTCCTTGTCGGACGACGGTGCGATCTGCTTATCACCTGCCCCGACGTAGCTCTTGCTATCCCATTTATGAACCTCTCCATATATTTGCTGGCGCTGCGTCACCGTAATCGGAATAGTGACGGAATCCTTGGTCTTCGAAATCTGCTTCAGTAATTCCAAGCGATGTGTAGGATTGCAGTCATCGCTGGGTCCACATCTGTACTCCGCTTTCAACATCCCGGGTCCTTTGATTATGCCACCCCTCTCGGTTGGATAGAATCCCAATATTTCTTCTTTGACCCCACTACTGGTTTTCACTCCGATGATCATGTAGGCGTGCCCGAAATACGATACTGCTTCTGATCGCTTCAGCTCCTGGCCCCGCGCGGCGAACGTAACTGTTAAGCCGCTATCCGCCTCGGCCGAATGACAAATTCCGGGGAGCGCTGTCACGCAAACGCTGGAGAGGAGGAATAACGTCGTAACCACGGGACGCGACTGTAGCATTAGCGAGGTTCGACGTGACGAAGCCGACTTATTAATAAGGGCTACGGTCATCGAAGCATCCGTTGTTGCTCAAGTTGAACGCTTCACCCTACAAACCGGAAAGTCAAGGCGAACGTCGGACGCTATCTGAAAGTAGCCGCACCAGCTCCGATTTCCAGAAGCACCCCCGGCGGCAATCGTGAGCACCTGCATGGCGTGACATTAGCGGGCGACCAATCTCACACCGGCAAAATGGAAGCCAAACGCAAGCGGATACAACTTCGCATATCTGCGCGCCACCGGGCCCTGTCACCCTTGAGACCGCACCTACATGCTGGAAAAGCCCCACGCGCTCACCCAGATAGCGAACGGCCAATCGAGGCAAAGCAATGAAGAATGCTCTGTACCGGTGCTCCACCCCAATTTTGGTGGTAGCGGCTCATGGTAGCACTGGCGAAGCAGCGAAGTTGATATGTGCTTGTTCTAAAAGCGCTTCCTAAGTCGGCGGGCCCTTCCCCTAGGGAGCGCCGTTTGTTAAGCGATGGTCGCTTGCAGTGAGACTGAAGCTCGCCAACTCCGTGTTGCAAAAATACAAAATCCTGCTACAAAAGAGGCTGATGCGAGCGCAAATTCGCTAGTCTTTTCAATGCTGATGTTGCTGGTTCGTGGTTCCCACCCAACTATTCCAATGGTAACTTATTCTAATCTTCGTTCGAAGCCAATAACCGCTAGCTACCACGTAGCTACCACGGCGACGGAAACGCGGTCTGTTTCTAAAAACAGTCATTCGTTCTAAGAGCAGTCATTCGTAATGACGGGTCGGGGGTTCGAATCCCACTCTCTCCGCCACTGATTTTCAGCAGCGCAGAAGTCCTTCAAATATCAGCGTTTCTTGGACCGGCGGCATTTGCACGGTGGAGCACCTTGGTGGGGCACTCTCAATGCTCTTTTGCCATATCCAGCGGGGATTTTCGACTCTAAAGCTGAGCGCCCGGACGCTGCGGCATGCCGCGTTCGATCGTCGACCATTCGCGCCGCTCGACACCGTGCTCCTGTCGGAACGTGGTGTGCGATTGACGTAGCCTGAGCGCCCGCAGAAGTTCGGTCGCGCGCCGATACGCGAAAGCTCAGACACACGATGAACCCGAAACGAAGAATCGCACTGATCGACCGCCTCGCCGATGCGGTCGGCTACGTAGGTCCCGACTTCGAAAGGTTCGGCGGAATTTTCCTGGACTGCCTGCTCGAGCTTCCCATCAACCATCAAGGCGTCAATCTCGTCGGCTACCCCGTCTCGGGCGTCATCGACAGCGTAGGCGACGACGATCGCCTGATCGCCGAATACTCGGACAAGGGCGACTACTTCGAAGGCGGCATGCAGAAGGCGGAGGACGATCTGACCAAGGCGCTCGGCCGGAAGCCGAACGCGCGATCCGTCTTCCTTCTGTCGGGTCGCCGACGACGACCCCAAGCGGCCCAGGCATTCGAGACGCGGGTCCGAGCGTGGCGAACGATGAAGGGAAAGTCGCTGCACCTCTGGGGCGCAGAGGAGATCGCGGCACGCTTGATCGACGAGCTGCTTCTCGACGACCGCGCGGTGAGGCGGCTCGCGTATCACCTTCCCGAATTCGAGCGGATGCATGACGAGGAGGCCGCGAGCCATGCGGTACCCGCACCCGATCGCCAGCAGATCATCCGGACGGACATCGACCAGGAGATCGCCCGAAGGCTCAAGCATGAGGCGTGCGTGGAGATCACGGGAGTCGCGGGACTAGGAAAGTCGGCCGCGGCGGCCGCCTACGCGATCGAGCATCGGGATGAATTCAATCTGACGGCATGGTTCGATCCGAACGAACTAAAGCGGCCGGAGGACCTCCAATCGGTGCCTCTCGTTCGCGGCGGTGCGGTCCGGAACGTGGCCTATCTCCTGAAGACGCGCGCGTGTCTTTTGGTCATCGACGATGCGGGCCCGGATCTTGCGATCGACGCGCTCGCGAATCTGTGCGGACCGAAGTCGAAGATCATCCTGACCCGACGCGTCTCCTCCGTACTCTCGTTTGAGTTGCCCTTCGTTCCGCAGGCGGTCGCCCGAGCCATGCTGGAGCAGTCGGGATCGGCTTGCCCCCAGCACGTCTTCGATACCGTCTGGTCGACCGTCGGTGGTCATCCGCTTTCGCTAGGTCTGATCGGCGCGGCTGCCCGGCAGGGCGTGTCTTGGTCCGAGCTCGCGGTTGACTGTCGTAGCATCGGAGATCTCGATGACCGAGGTCAGCGTCTCGCCGACCGGTTGCTCGGTAGATTGCGTCCTTCCTTGCAACGAGAGCTTTCGGTGTTCGCCTGGTGCGGCGGGCCGGTCTGTCCTGCTGGTTTCCTCGAGAGCGTCATCCAACCCCTTGGTCTGCGGAAGCTTCGGGGAAACTGCCTCACGGCCTTTGACCGCAACGACGTCAGGCTTCACGACGTCGTTTTCGCTTCGTTGGATGCCGGCTGGTGCCAGCCAGACCGCAGCACCGAGCTCGATGCTGCGCTCGAGTCTTTCCTGATTTCATCGGCGGCGGAACCCGGCCTCCGGCTCCTGACCACAGCACGAAGCCTGCGAAGCAAGCTGGAAGACCTGGTATCGTCGGGATCGCGCAATCCGGCATTTCGCTACGCATTGCTCCAGGCCTGGGACGCAGCCGAGCTACGGCGGGATCTGATCGGAGATCCGGCGAAAGATGCCGATGCGATCGTTTCGCCGCCTCCGCTGGCGATCAGCGCGATCATCGAGGCCGTCGAGCAGTTGTTTCTGCACGAACGGCTGGAAAGCCAGGACGCTGCGTCGACGAGGCTGAGAGAGCGCCTCCGGATATTCGACAAGCTCGCGATCTTGCCCGGGCTTTCGGATCTCGAAGGCGCGCAGCTCAAGCATCATAAGGCAAAGGCGCTCAAGCGCCTCGGCGAAGCGCGCGCCGCTACCGAACTCTTCGAGGCCGTGCTCGCGGGTCCAGTCCCCATGGACGAAGCGCGGTTGCAGTTGATCGATCTCTATAGAGGCGATGCCTCCATGGAGGAGCGATCCGTCGTACTCGTCGACGAGATTCTCGGGGGCATGGCAGCGGGGAAACACGTCGTTTATTCGGTCTTTCTCGGCATCATCGAACGGTTGCCGCGAGGGCCGGCACGGTGGCGCGACGAACTCATCGCCCGGCATTCCGAGGCGATCGAGCGGACGATAGTCGATGCGGCGAACGTCGGAGTGCAGCAGGCGCTTGCCGCATTCTCGGCGCTCGGGCGGTACATCTCGACCGAGCATCCCACGCTGTTCGAGAAGATATTGGATCAACTTCCCGAGCCGGACATCGCTTCTCTCCAGACGGACAACGAGCGCTTCTACTGGGCCGAACTCTCGAGCGAGGCGGCTCGGCTCCCCAACGCGGACGTGCTGCCGATGAGAGAACGAGCGCTCCGGTTCCATGCGGCACTCGTCAAGCCACAACCGTTCCATCTGCAGAGGCGCGCCGAACTGCTGCTGGACGCAGGCCGGTCGGACCAAGCCGAACCGCTGTTGCGCGACAGACCGGATCTTGACAGGAGCGAATGGATCCAGCGGCTCATGGCGCGCGCGCGCCTGGGCATGGGCTTTCCCGCCGATGGCCTCGAATGGATCGACAAGGCGCTCGCCGGGCTGAGCATCGAACACTTCCGAAGCGAATTTCTCGAACTCCGCTTCGAGATCCGCCAGGCGCTCGGAGATCGACACGCGCTCGAGGATCTCAAGGGGGCCATCCTGGCAAGCAGGAAGGAGAAGGAAAGCGCTCGCCTGAGAGCCAGGCTATCGGAAGCGACAGGCCGGCAGCCCCCAGCACCCGCCTGAAGGCGGGATCGGCCCCGTCCGCGCGCCGGGGCGAGCCGACCCGAGAAGGCACTTGCCAAGCGTTATAGACCCTACTATATGGTTGCCGTTGCGACCGTTAGTGACAGTATTATATGGTCGCCTCGCACTGAGGAGTAGCGCAGGTGGCCCAAATTTCTGCCGAAGCCCTGACTTTAATCGACTCGATAACCCGCGATCTCTCTCGCCTTCGCGGCCTGCTCCAGCCCCAAGAACTCGACGTCGGCGACCCGAAGGATCCGCGAAACAAGACCGCGGACGGCAAGCTCTCGGAGCGCGGAGTCGAAGTTTGCTACCGCATGTATGACAGCGGGCTGACCCGCTACGCCGTCGCCGACGGCATGGCCATTTCCTACGGCGCCGCGACCCATCGTTTCGGCGCCTGGCAGAAGGCCGGTGGTCAGGGTCGCGCGCGCGCTTCGATCGACTGATCGCTTCCAACAGCAAGGAGAACGAAGATGATCGACGTTTCCAAACTGAAGACCGTGCAGGAATGCCGGAATCTCATGACCAATGCAGCGCGTCTCGGGCGCGACGACGTCCGTCGCGCCGCTCTCCGCCGTTGCGTCGAACTGCAGGCGCCCTCCGATCCCGATCCCGTGATCGGAGGGTTCGGCGCCATGCTGGCCGCGCTCGAAGAAGTCTTTCGCCTGCGCTACGGGCGGGCCTTGAAGGCGAACCGCACGCGGGCAAAGGCCAAGGACGCCGGCATCATGAAGGTCCTGGTCGACTGGGCGCGCGGGCACGGTCAGGGGACCGGGTTCGAAATGCTGATCGAGGAGGGGCTCGGCGACTACACCGGCGAGTACGTGGTCGCCGTCAACGCGAAGCGGTTCGACGCGAGCGCGGTGCTCGCAACACGGGGCAGGCTCGCTGCACGCGGAATTAACTTGCCTCCCGGTGCGTAAGCCGTTCCGGAGCGCCGATCTTACCTTGAACACCGGACCCAGCAATCGAACTCAAGACCAGAAGGCCCGCCAAGCGGGCCTTCTTCGTTTTTGATCGGGACTCCGGACGCGGTCTCCTGGACTCGGGGCGCCCTGACTATCGCGCCGAACAAAACCTACGGGACGATGTCGGAACCGGGTGGGCTTGATCGTCTTGAATCCAGGTCCTTGGATCCCTGGAGTTCGCGTATGGCCCCCCGCGCCAATTGGAAAGGCTTCCTGCGTCTGTCGCTCGTCACATGTCCGGTGGCGCTCTATCGATCTAGCTGCACGGCGTGAAGGGGACGCGGCGTGAACGGCCCGCTCAGAGCGGCGGAAGAAGTCGACGAGGCCGGGTGGGCAGATCGACTTGAATGGCGTCGCCGGGGCAGACTTCGCCGCCATGAGAAACAACGCCCATCACGCCGGCCCTGAAGGGCGGCCCGGACAGGTTGCAGACCAAGTGTCCCTTCAGCCCGTTTTTGAAACGGTCGATTAGAACGCAGGGCGTCCGCAGACCTGTGACGCGAACGGTTGCCGTCGAGCCGATCTTGAGCTCGGTGTCGAGCGGTAGGCTCTCGAGATCCAGACCGGCCGTCGTGATGTTCTCGCCAAGATCGCCTGGGCCGAGATCGTAGCCGTCTGTCCGAAGCTCGGCGAAGAGTTCGCTGGGAAGAAGATGGACCTGGCGAAGATTGGGACTTCGCGGATTTCGCCGCGCCAGATAGCGATGCTTCACGAAAGTCCCAAAATGAGCGTCGCCTTCGACGCCGAGGCCTGCGATGAGGGTCGCCGAAACGCGCGGCGGCTTGCCGAAGCGATGCTTGTCGTCGATCGAGACAACAACGACGGTGCCTTGAAGCGGAGCCCGTCGTTCGTTCGCTGCTATGCTTTCCTGAGATCCCAAAAACAGTCGTCGCGATTGAGGTCTTCGCCTTCGTCCATGCCGAGCGTTCCGCCGTCGCCGTGAACGAGATCGCGATCTTTGCCTTCCGTCTTGTCGGCATCTTCGACGACGGCTTTGCGCATATCGCGCTCCGTGTCCTTTCTTGGCGCAGGGGGCGTCATTTTCGGCTTGCCTAGCTTCAGCGACATCTGCCTTTCCTTTCCTCCCCCGATCGCCGACCCGCTATGCGAAGCGCGTCGGCGACGGTGGATGTGCAGTTCTCGGATGCCGGTCGTGCAGGAATTCCGCAAGATCGTTCGCGATCACCCCATCGTCGACCGCGGCCGCGAACAGGCGCTCCTGCGCGTCTCGGGGAAGATCCGCCCAGACCTTGAGGGCCGCCAGTCCGAGCAGAGCGGCGAACCTGTTTTCCTAACTCGACGATGCCTCAAAGCGAGCGGTCGGCTCGTCGCGAGGTGCGGCAGTCTCCGTCTGGGGCGCTGCCTGCCCCCCTTCTTCCGGGGCCGAGGCTGCGTCGCCGGCGGCGGCCTGGCGAGAGCCCTCGGCCGCGAGTTTGCCGTCGCCGACGATCTCGGCGAGGAGTTGCTTGGCCGTGCCGGCCAGGGAATCCATATCTCGATCTGTCATCCCGTTCTCCTGAGCCACAAGGTGCCCAACGAACCGATGCCGGGAGCGTTCCTCTGCGGAAGCCCGCCGTCATTCCGGGAGAGAGGGAACGGCTGCCTCCTTTTCGATCAATCCTTGCGCCTTCAACTCCTGCCAGAACTCCGGCGGCATCTTGGCCTGCAGCGAATTCCAGTCCTCCCGGATCTGTTTGCCGCTGCGCGCGCCGACGATCAGCGCGACCCCGACGTCGGCCGCCGCGGAGAACTGGAGCGCGGCGGTGCGCAGGTCCACTCCGTATCGGTCGGCCACGGCCTGGAGCTTGCCACGTTTTGCGATGACCTCGGCGGGGATCACGTAGTTCTTCTTGCCGTAGTTGTAGCGCGGACTGCCCGAGATGAAGCCGGCGTTGAGCGAGGAGCCGATCACGAGCGAGATGCCTTTCTTCCGGACCGCGGGGAAGAGCTCGTTCACCGCGCTGGCATGATCGATCAGCGAATACTGGCGCGAGCGAAGACAGACGTCCAGATCCGCGTCCTCCATGACCTTCAGTATCGGCAGCGGCGTGTTCACCTCGATGCCCCAGGCCCGGATGATGCCCTCGTCGCGCATCTTCGACAGCGCGGGGAAAGCCCCTTACGTCGACATCATCGTGCCCGATGACGACCACCAACTGCTCGTCATGGAGTCGATCTACGGCGCGGCCGGCGTGAAGGCCGGTTTCACCGAGGGGAAGTGCCGAGAAGACCTGAGCAAGGCCATCGTCCACCTGGCGGAACGGGGCGCGCGGGTCGCCGTGCTGGGCTGTACGGAGCTTCCGCTGCTGTTCCCGCAATCGACCGATTTCGATGCGCGCGAGACGACGGTGGCGCTCGTCGATCCCACTATGCTGCTGGCGGCTGCGTGCGTGCGACACGCCGTGGCATCGGGCAATTCCAGCCCCAACGTCTGAGTGGCAGGCTCTTCGCTGCCTCTGCGCGTGTGCTGCTTCTGAATCCGAGACGTTCGAATCCATGGATGGAGCGGATGCGTTCGCGCGTTGCTCCGATCTTTCCTCAGTATCCTTGATCTGGAGCCGCCGGTAACGTCAGCAACTGGCGCCGAAGAACGCTTACCTCGTATTGCGCATCCATCTGTCGTTGAAACAGATCGAACAGAGCCTGGACATCTTCGCTCATGGCCGGGACGTCGATCGACGATGGAGTTGCTTGGTGTTGCTGAGGCGTGCCCCAGAGCCATCTTTGAAAATGATCGAGGTTCGCGTCGCCGACGAAGACCATGGCGAACACCCACAAACCCATCATCCAATCGTAGAATGCCCGCGCCACTTTGGGGTCGAGAAGACGGAAAAGGAGTTTCATCGCGATCCTCCGTCAGCTCCCAGCAAGGGCTACAATGTAGCCGATTCGGCCGAGCGCGATCCTGTGAATATGGGGGATCACAAGGCCCGCAAGAGCGGAACTATGTGGGTGCGTAATGGGCTATTGTCCGATCTGCAAGACGTCATCGAGCCTCGAGCAAGCGGTCGGCGGCGACTACCGGCGCGTGGAGTGCCGCAAATGCGGCAAGTACCAGATCACGGGTTCGGCGCTGGCGATGCTGGAGTCGCGCCTGAACGACGCCAAGAGCGTCGCGCGTCTGAGCCACGCGACGCGCGCAATGTCGTCGAAGTCGGAGACCGAATGGCCCGAGATAAACTCGTTCAATCTGGACGACATGGTCAAGCAGCCGCTTCCGTCCGTGGACCGCCAGATGACCAACCTGCTGGCGTGGGCCGCAGCGGATCTCGACGACGACCGCCTCGGCTCCGTCGAGTTGCCGGACGAAGACGATCTCACCGCGGTGATCGGAACGCTCGACGGGGGGCGAGTGGACGATCTGATCTCGCAGACGGCTGACGCAGGACTGATCCGACTCGTCCCCGATCATGCCATCTCGATCACGTCGGCCGGTTGGGACCGACTGGAGCCGCCGGTCAGGTCGGAAACGCGACCGATGGCCGAGGCCACGGCGTCCCCAAGGGCGGGGGAGATCGTCAAGGCGCACTGTGGCGTTTGCCACGGCGAGAAGAATTCCTGGCTTCGCGCCGAATACACGGACAAGGGCGGCGAGGGGGTGGATGGCTGGAGCGAGAGCTATCAGACGGTGCAATGCTGCGGTTGCGACAAGCTATCCGTCCGGCATGAAATTTGGCGGGCGGAATGGGACGAGGCCGACTTCGACGAGCAAGGTCGGCCGATGGTGCGACGGGGCGCCAAGGTCTCGTATCATCCGACGCAGACGGTGCGCGCGAAGCCAGCCTGGGCCGACACGCTCGGCGACGAAATTCTCCGGGATGTCCTCGACGAGTCCTATTTGGCCCTGAACAACGGACAGCGGATGCTGGCATCGGTGGGAGCGCGCACCTTGCTGGATCGGGCAGGGCACATCCTGATCGGCGACGTGAAGGGTGGGTTCGAGGGCAAGCTTTCGGCGCTGGTCGGCGGTGGACATATCAGTGCGCAAGAGAAGGATTCGCTCGATGCGGTGGCGGACGCAGGCAATGCGTCAGCGCACCGCGGCTACACGCCGACCCCGGAACGACTGGCCCGCATCTTCGACATCATCGAGAATTTTTTGCACCGTGCGTTCATCCTCGCGCCTGCGGCAGACGAAATTCGCAAGACCACTCCGCCTCGTCCCAAAAGGGCTTGATCGGAAGGCTAGATCCCCGAAGCGAGCGCTGTCACGATCGCCTTTCTCTTCAGCGCTCCTCTCACGAGCAACTCCCTCTGATCCGACTGGTCCAGCCATTCGAGGAATTTCTGTATCCCGTGCCGGGTGGCGATCTCATCCCCGCATCCGGAAATCAAGACCAGTTGGATGGCCTGAACTGGATCGAACACGTAGATTCCGAATGGTGCCGCCACCACCGTGGCGTTGGGAAAACCGAGCATCTTCTGGGATTGTCCTCCCGTAGCCGCCTTGTGGCATGCGATCAGATGGATCGGCCCACCGTCGATCGAGGCGAGGCGCTTGGCGAGCAGGTGATCCTGGAGATGCGGCTGCCCCACCATTTCCCGCGCCGCCGGTACCGACATCGCGTCGGGCACTGCGCCGAGGACGAAAAGGACCTGCTTGTCGGAGACCGTCCGGACGCACGTGCGATCGCCCGTCTCGGCCTTCCGTGACTTGGTCATCGCGATCGAGGATCGCGCTGCGGCGATCATCTGGTTGCTGCGGTCCACGTACCCGAGCCTGTTCCACTCCAGGGCCGGACCGAGATAGCCGCTCCCGCGCCGGGCATCCTTGGTGCCGCGCTGGGTGAGCATGATCGTGGCTTTGGCGATGGTCCTGCAAATCTGCATTTCCAGCGACGCCGCGTCCTTGGCCGAAGCGATGAACCTGTTGGCCCGCTCCATGTACGCCTGGAAGAGCTTGTCGGCCGCCGCGGACGGCGCCGACGGCGCGGAAAGCTCGCTGATGTTGATCGCGAACGTCTTGCCGGGTGCCTGCTCCCACGCCGTCTGATACTCGGCGTGGCAGATGCCGACCGTGCCATCCTTGCCGGTCCAGCCGGCATTGCCGTTGAAGAGGGCCACCAGGATGTCGCAATCGCGCGCCTGCGACATGCACTCCTCCCAGGAATCCCGGCTGGCGTCCGCGACGGCGTCCTCGTTGATCCATACCTCGTAGGGCGTCTCTCCGAGTAGCCGTTCGGCTTCGATCTTCTGCTTGATCTGGCGGCGTATATCGCTCAGCCGGACGGCCGGCTTCGAGGCAAGCGGGAACGGGTCGTTGCACCTGCTCGAGATCATGATCTTGATCTTTGAAGACGTGGCCATCGCGCTTGCTCGCTGTTCGATCGGTTGCTTCCGCGCGATCTTGGCGGATGCGACGGCCATCCTCAACACCATGCCGCTGGTCGGCGACGCCGGCCGCACTCTCTACGACCGGTTAGCTCCCGGCAACAGGCGGATACAGGGTCGCGAAATCGTCGTGATGCCGCAGGGCTTCCGGTCTGTACGCTCCGGTGCCCGCGCACTGTACGACCTCGGGAAGACCGAGCCGCGTCCGGACCGTCGGATGCAGCGGAGCGTCGTGGGTGATGTCGCGGATCTTGGTCGGCCAGTTCATGTTGCCGATCAGGCGCTGCAGCCACCCCCATTTCGGCAGCTTGACGGCGTAGCCGTCCAGGGTGTCGCGCATGCCGGCGATTTCGCAGTGCCGCACACCGTCCGCGCCCGGAAAGACGTGGAGTGCCTGGCCGGCGTCACCCGTGTTGGCCATCTTTAGGCCGCCGACGAAGATCGGCCCGGTCTTGAGCCCGTCAGGTACAGACGTCGCCTGGTCGCACATCCAGGCGAGCGCGATGTCGGACAGGCGGGACTCGGGTTCGGGATAGGAGCCACCGACGTCCGAGTGATTGCCGGCGAACCAGAGCTGGACCAGCCTGTCGTGGCCGGGGAAGTGCGGAGCTCCGTCCTCGCTGCCGCCCCAGCCAACGCGATCGAAGTCGCGTCGCGTCTCGTCGATCGCGTTGGCGGCGCGGGCGAACGCGACGTGCCTGCTCAGCAGCTTGTCGAAGTTCTCCCCCTTCCACTCGGCGACGTGGGATCGTGACTGTCCCTTGGCGGGGTAGTCCGTGATCGTCTTCACGTTGGCCTTGTTCTGCCAGCGCCAGAAGAGAGCCACCGCGATCGCGGCCGACAGGATCTGGAGACAGAAGCCGACGAACATGAAGCCGGTCCCGAAAACCCAGGCGGAGATCGCCGAAAGCGCCACCGCCGGCAGGAAGCCTGCGGCGAGCCCCGCGACCGCCACGCCAGCGCTCAAACCCGCCTGGATCGCGGTGCGCCTGACGCCGCTCGCGCCGAGGGCGGCGACGGTGTCGAACACGCCGATGAAATAGGGTGCCGCATTCGAATCCGAGCCGTCGCCGGAGCCGTACTTCGACTGGAATCGGCGGGCGAGTTCGAGACGCTCTGCTTCGAATTCCTGGCGCGGATGGCCGGCGCCGTGCTCGAGCACCGTGTCCACGGCCTCCCAAGCGATGTCGTTCACCGCCTTGCGGAAGCGCGGGAGCGGACCGTTCGGCGTCTTCGTCGGGACGCCGCAGAGCATCAGCAGGTTGGCGAGGCTGCGGACGGTGTAGGCGCCGCGGCTGAACCCGAACAGGAAGATCCGATCGCCCGGCCGGGAGTGGTTCACGATGAACTCGTAGCAATCCGCGATGTTGCGCTTGATGCCGGCGCCCATCACCGAGCCGAGCAGTTTCTGGGCGAAGCGGACCGGGGCGGTGACCGCGGTGGCGCCGATGTCGGTGCCGAGACCTGCGTCGTAAAACACCACCTGCTTGGCAGGGTCGACCGCGCCGTCGGGATGATCGCGCGAGATGCGGCACATCTTATAGATGTTGCTGATGCGCTGCTCGGGACGGGCGCCGCCGTCCTGACCGGTGCCGTCGGAAAAGACCACGATGTTCCTTGCCATGGTGCGCTCCTAGGGGCCGTAGCGGCGCTGACCCTGATATCTTTGCCGCAGGGTGTCGTCGTTGAACGAAAGGATCCGGCTCTTCTTGGAGCGGAACTCCACCTCGGAGGAGACCTCCTTGGAGTTTCCCTTGAGGTTCACCGCGAGATAGGCGCCGGAGTGGTCTCCGATCGACTTGACGACCACGTCCCCGGTCTTCGTCGTCATCAGCCTGATGCCCTGCTCGTGCAGCAGTTCCCGGATCTCCTCGCGCGGATGATCGTACTGGTTGCCATAGTTCGACGAACAGATCGCGAGCCGCGGCTCGAGGCGAGCGAGGAATCCCTTCGTGGTGAAGCCGTTGTCGGCTCCGTGATGCGCGAGGATCATCACGTCGGTCTCCGACTTCAGGATCCGCGATCGCCGTAGGCGCGCCGCGATGTTCGGGGACTCAACGTCGCCAAGGCTGAGGACGTTGAAGCTGCCCTTGCGGAAGTGCTGCACGGTCGAATTGTTGTTCGCGCAGTCCTCGTCGAGATGCAGCGGATTGTAGATGGTGTCCTCGAAGGCCAGGGCCCCGGCCTTCTGGAGCCCAGCGACGTACAGCGGGGTGACGTGGCGGATCGTCGGCCTGCGGTTCGCCATGAACCGCGAGTCCCTGTAGGCGGCGATGATCTCGAGGCAGCCTTCGCCGTGGTCGGTGTAGGGGTCGTAGCCGGGGCATTCGATCCGGAGCGGCCTGATCAGTTCCAGGAGTTCCTGGAGCTCGTGCCGATTGCAGTGGTCGGCGTCCCAGCTGGTGATGTGCAGGACGTCGGCGTACGCGATGCCGCAGCGGCGCATCTCGTACACGAGCGCGACCTTGCTGAACTCGGTCAGCCGTCCCTCGATGACGGTGAAATGTCCGCCGGCGAAATACGAGAATGAAGAGCCGGGCACGCCGAGCTGATACGCGCGAAACCGCGTTACGATGCTGCTCAACATGCGGCTTCACTCCAGGCCTTCGACCGGAGGAGCGGTCGGGCGGTGGACGTCGAGCGGGCCATGAACTGCGCCTCCGTAAGGAAAATTGAGTTCCTTACAACTTACCCGAGTCCTGCTGAAATTACATGAATGCAATATTAATTTTCAGTAAGGTTTGCATTAATCACACAAAAGTTTGCGGTATTGACGACGCCAAAGAATTGCGATTCTCTCGCCTCCCATGGCTGATTTGGAGATCTATCGAATTATCGGCGCCGGTCTGGCGGCCCGGCGCAAGAAGTTGCGTCTGAAGCAGGCCGAAGTGGCAGAGATGATCGGCCTGACAAGGGCGTCGCTCGCCAATATCGAGAGCGGTCGACAGAAGCTGATGCTCCATCAGGTCTACAGGCTCGCGAAGGCGCTGCAGGTCGATTCGATCACCGAACTCGTGCCCGAAAGCTTCTCGTTCGAGCAGGCGAGCGGGCCGATCAGACTTGAGGGCAGCGACGTCAGCGACGCGCAGAAGGCCCAGATCGAACAGTACGTCAGGCGGCAGGGCGGAGGACGGAAATGAGCGAGCACGCTGCAAGAGAGGCGCGCGCACTCGTCGAGAAATTGGGGGTCAAGGCACCACCGGTGCCGGTCGAAAAGCTGGCGAAGGCGCTCGGCGTGAGGGTCGAATTCAATCCATTCGACGACGAACTGTCCGGAATGGCCTTCCTTCGCGACGGCAAGCCGGTCATCGGCGTCAACGCCAACCATCACCCGAACAGGCAGCGGTTCACGATCGCGCACGAGCTAGGGCACGTTCTGCTTCACCGCAACCGGCTGGAAGCTGCGGTTCTCGTCGACAAAAGCAGAAACTTCATCGCTCGCGACACCGTCTCGGCCGAAGGTACCGACCCGGTGGAAATTCAGGCCAACGCGTTCGCTGCCGAACTGCTGATGCCGAAGAAGTTCGTCCGTCAGGTGCTGTCGGAATCCGCGCGCGATCTGCAGGACGACGACTACCTCATCTCGCTCGCCAAGCGCTTTAGGGTCAGTCTGGCGGCGTTCCAGTACAGGCTCGAAAGCATGTAGGCTGGGCCTGCGATGGCGTTCATCCTCTACGACGTCGAGACGTCGGGCCTGAACAGGCGGTTCGACCAGATCCTCCAGTTCGCCGCGGTCAGGACGGACGTCGATCTGGTGGAGACCGACAGGTTCGAGACGCGGTCGCGGTTGATGCCGCATGTCGTACCGTCTCCCAAGGCGTTGCAGGTCACAGGGCTGACGCTCGCCGACGCCAACAGCGCTGCCAGACAATCGCACTACGGCATGGTGTGCGAGATCGCGTCGACGCTTGCGGCCTGGTGTCCGGCCATCTTTCTCGGGTTCAATTCGATCCGCTTCGACGAGGAGTTCCTTCGGCAGGCGCTCTATCAATGCTTGCAGCCGGTCTTCCTCACCAACACCAACGGCAACGCCAGGGCCGACGTCCTGAATCTGATGCGGGCCGCCACGAGCCTTCACCCCACGGTAATCAGGCCCGGCGAGGACGTCGACGGCCGTCCAAGCCATCGTCTCGGTCCGCTCGCGGCCGCGAACGGGATCTTCACCGGCAAGCTCCACGACGCAAGCGCCGACGTCGACGCGATGCTGGCGCTTTGTCGGATGGTACGGGCCGGCGCACCGGATCTCTGGTCGAACTTCCTGCGCTTCTCGTCGAAGGCGGCGGTCCTGGATCTCGTCCGCGACGAGGACGCCTTCGCCTATTTCGACTACTTCGGCACGCCGCGCGTCACGCACTTCCTGACGCGGGTCGGCGTCAGTCCGAATGATGCCAACGCGCACTACTGCCTCGATCTCACCTGCGATGTCGATGCGCTGCGCAAGCTCGACGCCGACGCGCTGTCGGAGCGGATGAAGCAGGAGCCGAGACCCGTCCGGCGCCTCAAGGTCAACGGTTCGCCTCTGCTCTATCAGCTTTGGGATATCGACCCCGATCGGTTCGGCGACACGTCCGAAGACGAACTCACGCGGACCGCGTCTTCTGTCCGCGCCGACTCGGAGTTCATGGCAGCTCTGACTGCGGCCGCGGCTTCCGTCGAGCCGGTCTATGCCGCGTCGGAACACGTCGAGCTCCAGATCTATGGCGGCAACTTCTTCTCGGACGCCGACCGAGAGCTTTGCCAGCAGTTTCACGGTATGCCGTGGGAGCGAAGGCCTGAGATCGTCGGCCGGTTCGCCGATCAGCGTCTCAAGCGCCTGGCGCGGCGACTGATCTATTTCGAAAGCCCGAACCTGTTCGACGAAGCGAACCGCCGCATCATTGCCGACGACATTTCGGCGCGCCGGCGCGGCGCCGGAGTTCACGTGTCGCCACCTTGGACCACGATCGCCCAGGCCCTCGCCGAGCTCGAAACGATGGGCGGCGATGTGTCGCAAGCCTTCAGGGCGAGTTTCCTCGAATTGCTTTAGCCGTCCACTCCCTACGGTGCTTCCATCATGCACGCCGCGATCGCGGCTCTGTACCGCCGGTCGCAGCCCATGGTCATGTGCTGCCAGGCCTTGCCGTCGGCCAGTTCGTCCGACAGGTGGGCGAAGTCCGCGAGCGAGAGAACGGCGAGGAGCAGTCTGAGCTCCCCGCTCGAGCACGTGCGCGCGTAGCGGCGTGCCGCCGCCGCGAACGATCCGATCGGTCGGGTATTGCGGTTGATCACCGCGCTGCGGAGATCCGCGAAGCTGTCCGTCCGCTGCAGCAGGTCGGCCCACTCTTCGCCCAGGCCGGCGAACACGTTGCCGGCAGGGCCATTCTCGAATTCGTCGAAGTTCATTTCGTTTCCTTTCGTGTGGAAGCCATTGCTTCAGACGCTTGCCGCCGTCTCCTCGACGCCCTCGGAAAGGAGCTCGATGAAGCCCAGCAGCGGGAGCGGACTGATGGAGATGCCGCCGACCGCCGGCAGGCGGAAGGTGTCGAGCAGGTGGACGAAATCCCATTCGCCACCCGGCGCCTGAGGAAGCTGCAAGGTCTCCGATGCAAAGACCTTCCGGTGCCGGGGCTGGCCTCGCTGCCATCCGTCGATGGTGCCGAACAAGACGCTACCGCGGCCATCGACCCAATGAAGACCGATGCCTTGGACCGGCGGCATCGTGCCGTCGCTCGCGGAATTCCAGGTATTGCGGAAGATCCCCGCCAGTTCGTCTTCGAAAGTCCGCGCACCGGGCCGATGGCCGCCCATCGGCGTGTTGCGCGGATCGTCGCCGTCGATCTGAAGGGTCTCCGTCGTTACCGACTTCGTCGAGTTCGTCCTTGAGGTCGTCAACGAGGAATTGCGCCTCGGTGTCTACGTCGACGTCGAAGGGGTGAGGGACGATGGCATCGTGGGCACCATCGACTTCGAAGATCGTGATCGCGACCTTGCGGCCGTCGAAAAGCGCATCGCGGCGTGGGGCCAGGTTCCTCGTCCGTGCCGAACAGGGCCGATCCTCGACCGACTGCTCGCATGCACCGAATTCGTGAAGGCTCCCGATCGCCTCCAGTTCGGACGCGAGTTCAAGCGCGAGTGTTTGACCCATTTCAAGAACGACGGTGCGATTTCGCGCACAGTGAAGTTCGCGGATCCGGACGGAAGTCGGGACGATCCGTTCAAGCCTGCGCTAGGTTAGCACCGCAATGACCGCATTCGATATCTCCAGGATCGAAATAGCCGCCGGCTATGTCTCTTACGAACGCCGTTTCGTGGCGAAGTTCAAATACCGGCCGGAAGACGCGCCGGACTTCGTCTCGTTCTTGGTTGCGAACTTCGCCGTCGAGGAATTCTTCGGTCGCATCGACGCCGGCGAGTCGGTCGACGCGATCGCGGAGTCCAAGGGATATCTAAGTCCTCATGTCAGACGGGAGCTCGAAGAAGCCGGCTTGCCGGCTACGCTGGCGGGGCGCGACGAGCACCGCCGTCTGCAAGCGGAGGCGCGCGCGACGGCCTTTCTTGAGAAGTCACATGCTCTCCTCGCCGGTCACCGGAGAGCCATCTCCGATGACGAGGTCACCCGGCTCGATGACCCTGCCGCCGATCGCGACGCGGACATTGATTTTGCCAGGCCGTTCTTACAGGGGCAGTTCAGCGGCGGTCTCCCTTGTCCTGCCTGGTCCAAGCGTTCTCGAATTGCGAGAGCACAGACCGATCTTCCTCAGCTAAGGACTTCGCACCAAGGAGAGTTCTAACCCTTTCACGAAAACGGGTTGCATCGAGAATTCCCTCGATTCCATCCACTACGGCGTACGTTACGCGTTGTGCGACCCGATTACCCGACCCGTGGTTCCAGCCGTGAGACGTGAAGGCCGCCGCGAACAGGACAACACCGTCGTCACGGGCGAGTTGTTCTTTCGTCCAACGCTTCACCTCCTTGCCTTCGTCCTTCGCCAGGTCGTGCCATCTGTAGAGAAGCTGGCGAACCCGGTGATGGGAGGCCAAGTTTCCAGATTTGGCCGCGGCACGGATTTCCTTCAGCGCCATCACCTGCAGCTTATCGCAGTCCTCCTTGGTCGTAATCAGCCGTGCCGTCTCTGGAATTGTATCTTCCCGAGGATTGTGCGCGGCGTATGCGGATGACGCCAGGTCACTTAGCCATCCAACGGAAGACGCCTTCGCAGCAGCCAGCAGGATTGCCGACCGTTCAGCGACGTCGAAGCGTTCGAGCACAAGTCGACGTAGAAGCCAATGGATGCGGAGAAAGTTGCCGCCTATGGAAAACGCTTTCGCGATATCGCGAGGTGTGTCCAATTCGTCTGCAATCTCGAATAGCGCCGTCAGCAAGGGCACCACGTCGTCATTCGCGATCGAATCGGCATGAAGATTGAGCTCGTCGAGGATGAGCGCGGCTTTCGTCCCGCCGTTACGCCTTAGTATGCCGAGCGCTTCCCTCAGTCTCGTTTGTATGAAGGGACGATCGGAGGCCTGCTCGATAAGTGCGTCGACTTCTTCCTTCCTCAAAACCTCGTCGCCGATGGACAATCTGAAATACGAGTCGAATCGGGACGGCGCGCAAACCCGACGCTTGCGTTCCCAATCCGCAACCCAATCCGATCCGTATGAAGTATTGCCCCACACGGAATCCAATCGTGGGAAAAGGCGCTTTAGAGCCCGCCGAATCCGCTCGTGGTCCTTGGGCTCCACGTCGCCGAGCAGAATCTTGTCATACTCACCCTTTTGATCCTTTGAGTGTCCGTCGAGCCTACGATCCGCGGTTCCGGCAAGTCGGGCCTTGTTGGACCGAATTGCTCGGTAGGCCGCCGGCTGAAGCAGACGCAGGGTTTCGATCCCTATGAAGTCGGCGAGGTCGACCTCAGCGCCGATCGCAGGCCAGGCAACCGAAAGGCTGTTAGCCAACCTGTTCACGTCGCGCGGCGTCCGGATCTCGGGCGCGACGACGTCGTAAAAGACGTTCATGAACTGCGTGAGATCGCCTTCGCTCGGTACTCCGCATATCTTCTCGATGTTGGCGAGTGCCTGATCGCGCAAATCCTCCATTCGCGGTTCCGGGATGTCGAAACTGGCTTGGATGATCTTCTCGAGATATTGAGGCCCTTCGGAAGGGTATTTCTGCCTCACGATCGCTTCCGCGAGGGGGCGATCGAATATCAGCAGATAGATGACGTTCGGCAGACGGCCGACCGATTTCACCAACCTGAAGATCAGTAGGGCCTCGTCCGGAGCAAGCCGGTCGATATCGTCGATCACAATGAGGAAGCGTCGCTTCTGCCCCTTCAGGGTCTTGGAGATATCAGCGTAGAGTTTCTCGACACTCTCATCCAGCTTTATGAGGTCCGACGCCCATTTCATGGCTCCGGAAGCGATCGTGCCGGCGCCCGCCGCGCCGGCCAGATCGACCGCCGGGCCGACGACTTCGGCAGTCTTGAGCAGGCGAGCACCGAGCTTCGGCAGGATTTTCTTGAACTTACTCCCCAGAGACGGTCCAAGACCGGCGTAGAGCTCCCTGAAGAAGGCGAGCGCGAGCTCCTCCTCGCCCCTGAACCACCAGCAGGCGAAATCGACGATGGATATGTGCTCGGCTTCGAGCGCGTCCGAAAGGTGATGACGGACCAGGTTCACCGTGCTGCTCTTCCCCGATCCCCAGGGGCCGTTCAGAGCAATGACCGTTCCTTCCGGCGCCGATATCCGGAGAATGCCGTCGGCAAGCGTCTTCGCGAACGGTTCAATCCCGAAGCGGTCCTCGGACGGCTCCGAGATAGGGCTGTCGTTGTGGGGAGATTTCGCGGTCATCCTTCATTACCAGCTTGAGTCTGAAGGATTCGCAAGGGGTACGAGTGCCAGTGCCAAGATCGGATCGCTGCTGTCTATAGCGGGCGCCAAGATCGAAGGGAGTACACGGTCCGTCGATTGCGCTTGCAGCCGCACCTGAGGCGGTCAATCCGCGTCGCGTTTGTTGCCGATGATAATCTCCTCGATACAGTTGCGCGGCCAGACGAGGCCCAACTGAACGTCGCTTTCATTTTTGGTGTGGCGCCTTCCGGAATAGACGCCGGCGAATTCGGTTCTGAGCGGCGTCGGGCAAGGGATCACCTTGTCGCCGTCGACGCGTTGATTCCAGATGCGGCGGATGACGGGCGAGCCCGACATGCCCGGTCTCTCGATGCCGTGTCGATCAGATGATGGCCGGTGCCAATGGCGGCCAGATCGGGCTCGGACGCCATGCTGCCGCGCTTCCATACGGGGTATCCAGGCGGCTCCGGCCCAAACGGATAGCCCAAGACGAAGACCTCGTTCGCGATGCGGGCGGTCAATTCGGTCGCCGCGTACCGGTTTATAGGATGCAGATCGAAGATCGGATTGTCATTGTCGTAGGGGAGCGGAATGGCGACAACATCGACCGCGCGACCGCGCGCCGGGTGCGTCAGCCACCGAGGCCTGTCATTCTCGTCCCGTATCCCTATGATGTGTTCCTGCTTGAGAAACTGCTGTACCCGTGTGTTGAAGAGGGCGCGGATGACGTTCGGACGGCCGCCATGGCTGTGAAGCGATTTTCCGTCTCTGGCATTGCGGCCGGTGACGACGTGCCAATTCGTGATGAGGTAGTTCTGCCGCCCGTGTTCCCAGATGAAGCCGGTGGCGTGCGAGAGATGGGTATCGTCGAAATAAAGGGAAAGTGGCGCCGTAACGAGTGAAAATCGATCGATCTGCGCGGTCATGTGATCCAACTTTTCTTCGCCGAGGACCAAGCACCCGACCATATAGCATCCGCCAGCGTCCGCATGTTGGCGCCATCGACGGGGCCCGATATTGGCAGCGCGCTACGAGGCAATTGGCAGTTCCCAAGACGTGCACAGCGAGCGCAGCGGCCCGAGGTTCAGTGACGCAAGTGAAGGGTGGCGCGTCGTGGTCGGAGTAGTGCGGCCGGTGACGGTGAATCGGAAGGAGCTCTCGTACTCCGTGAGATGGCACGCCAGCAGCCTCAGCAATCAAGCTGCCCTGAATAGCCACCCCACGATCACGTACTTAACTCCGGAAATGATGCTCTGTGCTTCATGAGGATGAGTGATTCCAGAAGGGAAGATTACGGCCGATCCCTTCTTCGGAACAATGCTCACATTTTGTCGGGGAAAGTATGTATTCCCTCCCGAGCAATCATCCGAGAGATAAACGACGAAGGAGACCTGTCTCATCGCGCAGAGTTGACTGTCTGCCGCATCTATGTGCCGCGAATAGAACTCACCAGGCTCGTACCTCAGCAAGGATACGTCAGCAATATTGCTGAACGTCCACTGCCAAGCATGCCTGACCGCGTAATCAAGCGGTTCGGAGGCGTAAGAGACAAAACTCTCCACCAGTGCCCGACTAAGTTCATTCATGAAGAAGCCGTGAGACCGACGGTGATCTCGTCCGCCTCCCGGCGAGGTCAATGAGGGCTCGTATGGAGCATTCTCTGCGACTTGCGCAATTTCGTCGGCTAACATCGGACTAAAAAACGGGAACTGGTAAATGTCGGTCCCTTCCGCGGCTTCATTCACACTGAATGGAATGCGCGGCCTTGCTGCGCCGGAAAGTATCGAAACCAGCTTCTGAGCCACAAGAGCTTGCCCAACTTCCTCCATACGCCATCTCGTCTCTAGATAAGGAAGTATCGCATTGCTGCCGTGACCCTCGATTTATTTCCTCTTGGAGGGGTCGTCCGGTGAAGCAAGCGGGCTGCATCAAACAAGATCGCATCACCACGTTTCAGCGAAATGGTCCGAGGCCCTGTAGGGCTCTGCAGCAGCAGGGATCCTTGTCTTGGACCGGGGTCGCTAAGAAGCAATACAATTTGGAGTGCGCCGGATTTGTCGACGTGCCAGGGAATCTGCTGGCCAGGTCCGTAGTGGTTTGACCAGGCAACTCTACGCAATTTTCTGCTGTTTGTTAGGCCACCCACCAGCCGCTCGACTTTCGGCTGATGCATGACCCGTGAGACAGGATGAGACATTGGGATGTTTCGCTCCACCCAGTATCGACGCGAAGTCCCAAAAGTTACGAGCCGGCCCTGCATTCTCGTGAGTTGGCGTGCAAGCGCCGGCGCGCGTTCTGGAGACACCAAGTGGGAGAGCAGGAACACCGGCCCGCCGAACGTTTCTGATAAATCCGTGACGCGCACTGTCAAAGCATCTCTGAACTGAGTTTTGCGGACTTCGCCGCATTCACGGCGAGCACGGCCGAAAGCTCCTTGGACGGAGTGCCCCTGTTGGGACTGCACTGCGGGGAATCCGGGTGGTCCGGTGCGCGCCTTTCCGGCACGCCCCTGTTCGGACTGCATTGCGGGGAATCCGGGTGATCCGGTACGCCTCTTTCCGGAACGCCTCTGTTCGGACTGCACTGCGGGGAATCCGGGTGATCCGGTACGCCTCTTTCTGGAACGCCTCTGTTCGGACTGCACTGCGGGGAATCCGGGTGGTCCGGTACGCGCCTTTCCGGCACGCCTCTGTTCGGACTGCACTGCGGGGAATCCGGGTGATCCGGTATGCGCCTTTCCGGCACGCCCCTGTTCGGACTGCACTGCGGCGAAGCCGGGTGCTCAGGTGTGCTCCTGTCCGGAGTGCCCCCGTTCGGGCTGCATTGCGGCGACTTTGGATCGTCTTCCGTCGAATCGCGGAACGGAGCGAAGTTCTTCGCCGTAGCTCGCTTCAACATACTTCGAAACTGCTGCAATAGATCATCCTCGAGGATCCTGCTCAAGGGCTTATCTTCCACGTGCCCGACAATTAGGTGTCGAGACATGATGCAGGGAGCGACAGATCCATCGGGAAGCACTGCGACACGCTTGGAGCCACACATTCCACATAGCTCTCCAACTGCGTCAATCGCGTCAGGAGTGCCAAGCGTTGAGGCGCGGCCGATATGTCTAACGCGATCGTACGAAACGTCAGTTGCGCCCAGTGTCTCAAGATATCGCCTGGTGCGGTCGAAGTGGCCGCTGTTCTCCGCCATTTCTATGTAGAACAGTCGCAAGGGTATCTTCGCCTTGGCAAGAGCCTTGATTCCGTTGCTAGTTGCGATGTGACTTCCGCGTCGTTGAGTAATGGCGTCATGAACTTCAGGTTCTTCGCTATAGAACGAAATTGAGACCTGAGTGCCAGTTTCGCGGAGAACCTCGATTAGCTTGTCCGAAAGACGAGTGCCGTTCGTGAAGACTTCAATATGCGGTATTCGTGCCGATTGGGCAGCCCGCAAAAAACGAGGCAAGTCATTGTGCAAAGTCGGCTCACCGCCGATGAATTGTATGCGCTGGCAACCTAATTGTGCGGCGTCCGAAATAATTTTTATGTACAGATCAGACGCGAGATGCTGCTCCCCCACTCGGCTGGGACTAGATTCCGCGTAGCAGTGCCCACAGTTGAGATTACAGCCTGCAGTCAGTTCAAGCCAGAGAAGGTCGAGCTTAGACATCCGCTGCTCCTTGTTTGCAGAGACCTCAGGCGCATTTTCAAAGCTAGTACGCCTGCAAGGCGCCATCTCCGAGAAAAGTTGTCGTCGCTGAGCATGACTCCCCAGACTGCGTGTCTGGACCGAGCCACCAGCCATTTATAGTCAGCCGTTTTGCTTTGGCTTCATGATTCACTTGAGTGACCAAGTGAACGCTCCGAGGGTTGACGTTGAAAATGTACAAAGTGTTGAAGGAAGGTTGAATGTAACGGTGTGCGGGGCACCAATAAAGCGCGCCACCCCAGCCCATGTCCCAACCCTTCGTGAGATGCCAAATGTACGCGACTTGGCGAGATCCCGATGGGGTCTGAACGCAGTCGTCGTGCGGAAGCGAGTAGTCTCCCGGAAGATATAGGCTCGCCGAGAAGACCGTATCTTCGCATGTCCTGCCCGTCATTGAAGAAGCCCAAGACTTCGTTTCCGGCGCATCAATCAGCTCTCTGCAATTGATCAGAGCATCGGGATAGTCTGCCGTCCGATAGAGGTTGTGGTGGCGATAATGAAACTCGCCACTATAATTCTCATACAGTCTCCAGGCATCCGTCGTGTCGAGGGCGGAGTGCATTGCCTCGGCGAAATCAGTCCAAAAAGCATTCCGTATTGCGACCAAGCGCCCAGCCCGGACCCACGTTGAGATTCGCTCAATCGCGGCGGGCTCACGTACCGAGTCAGTCAACACGTCTAAAATCGACATGCGGCGAGCAATCTGCTGGCTGGCCATAAGGGTTGTATAGCACGATCGGAGCAACTAAGAAACGGCCTCGTGTTGCCGACGGCCTCCAGGCCTGCCGGCTGCTGCTGGCCCTTCTCCAGCGTGCTGCGATGCCCTCATTCTCGCTTGGTCGAGTGGCAAGCGGGCAATCGGTAATTGTGAGTGCACGGTCTAGAGTGCGATCCGTTGACCAAGCCGTTCTGCAGGTTGTTGGCGGACGTTCTGCACGGACGGGACTGGCAGCCCCTGCATGCCGCAGCTTGATGTCGCCGTTAGAGCCTCGAAGCGATCATGGCTCCGTTATCTCGCTCACGATTCGGATCCGGAGCAGCGTCCTTTGTTCGGCGTCCAACAACTCCAATTGGTACTCGTCGTTTGGCTCGAGTTTGCGGATCAGCCCCGGCACGACATCGACCACGACGCCTCGAAATTCCGCACATGCCTCGTTCCGGTCCGAGGCGCCGGTGATCTCGGAATACGCGAGCAGAACCTCGGATCGGCGCATGACGCGAGCGAACCATTGGGGGACGGACCCGATCCTAGCCATCAGCGATCTCCGCGGCTTCTTGGGCTCTGCCTTTCGGGAGGCGCTTAAGGAGCGCACCCAGGCGCGAGCCCCCGGCTGGGCGCAGAGCACCGGCAACCTTGGAGACGCATTGACGGTCCTCGCCATGCGCAAGCGCGATGCGGCAAGAGCTGATGAAGCGGTTAAACTGACGGAAGCCGCTATCAATGCCTTTGTTTCGGCAGGGGATCTCTCTGCCGTGCGATACTACGGAGCAAGACTGAAAGCCGCTCAATCGGTCGCGCATGACTTGCACGTTCCTGAGGCGTCGCTCAACGAGATGAAGAATTCCAAGCGAAAGTAAGGTTGTGCGGTGCTATCCGCTGCTTTCGGTCGACGAAACTCTCCATCGCTTTCTTGAAGTCGTCAGTGCGACTACCGCAGGTGCCTATATCCCGTGGATAGCGCGGCGACAAGCGGGCGCAGCGACCTCCTTTAGCGGCCGAATGCCGCGATGCTCTGCAGTGGATCGCGTACGGCGGCTTGGTCGCGGGAAATGACGCGCCGCGCGAAGGTCGGACTCTCCCGGGCACCCCCTTTACGCGCCGTCGGTCGCCGAAGAAAGTTCGTCGAACGGCAGGGTCAGGCTTCCCTGATTCCGATACAACGGCAGCATGCAAAGCTGGAATATCAGCCAGCACCCATAGCGCGCATCGTCCGAATATGGTTCGCCGTCACGCAACAGTCCGTGCGCGATCGAATGACGGAGGCATGGACCGGGCTTCTTGAGGAAGACGCTCTCGAGGTCGGTCGTGATCGCGCTGCCGAAGATCGAATCCAACTCATCGCGCATTTGTTCGAACAGCGAGGAGATCGTGCGATCTTCCTGGGTCTTCGTGGCGTCGTCCAGTTTCGTGACGTCGTGACCATGGCTCTTCAGCACATAGCGGAGGGAGGCTTCCAGAAGCGGCGTCAGTACGTACAGCGCGCTGATGAAATCGCCTTGAAAGAAGCGGGTGAAGCCGAGACTGTAGGTCATGACGAGCCAGCGCGGCACGAACGGGCTCCGTTCGAGAAGGAACGCGAAGATTTCTTCCGAAAGATAGTGCTCGGCGGCTATTGCTCGACGCGCGACTTCGATCTCGGCGGACGCCGTGATGTGACGGCGAATCCCCTCGTCTCGGGCGATCTGATCGCGTATCGCGGATCCGTTCGTCGTGTCGCCGAAGTTGGCTCCGTCGCTACGGTAGATGACCTTGCCGTCGTGATCGTGGTGACTGGCGCCGAACAGGGAAGCCAGCGGGTGCTCTCGGATGGACTTTTCTGCGTCTTCGACGAGCTTGCCGAGATCCGGCGATTGGCTAAGAGCGGCGAAGACGAAGAGCTTGTCGAGCAGATTCGGACGCCGCATCTGCGATTCGACGTACTCGGCGAGTTTCTCAAGGTTCATCGGCACCGTGAACGGCGACATCTCGTCGGCGATGCCGGCCTGAATGTCCACCAGCAGATGCCTGAGTTCCTTGCGCCGGTCCTTGCTGCCCGGTACGCCGTGAAGCTCGCGGATGGCTTCGGTGAGCGTGTGCCCGGCCAGCATCGCGGACGGCTGTCGCCGAGCAACCCCGACGAGAAGCTCCGCTGCGGTCGATCGGCACCGATTTTCGTCGTCTTCCAGCTTGGCGGCATGGTAGGCCGCCGCGCCGAGTCGCCAGAGATCGACGAGAGTGTCCGTGTCGGTCTCGGGGGGCAGGCGGCCGATCATCCCTTCGACGTCCTGCCCGATCTTTGCAGCGTCCGAGGTGCCGAAGTGGAGATCCAGGCGTCCGAACATCAGCGCCGGCCTCGGCAGTCGCTTGTCGATGGACCGCTGGCGCAGTTCGACGACGAGCTTCTGCGCATCGGATGCGCCCTTCTTGTCCATGCCCGTGCCGCGTCCGATGAACAATGCGCGCTTGAGAAGGTCACGTGCTTCGTGTCTCAAGGCTCCGACCTCATCCGCGTCGAACCTCAGCTTGAGAGCCCCGGAATCGACCTTGGAGACGATCTCGACATATGATGTCGCCGCTGTCACACCGAGGCGGCCGCGTTTTCGGTCGAGTAGCCAGCTCAGGTCCGCAAGCCGTGCGCGCAGCACAGGATGACGGGCTCGCTCGGCCATTTCGGCCAGGACGTCCACCGCGTGACGGAAGTCGGATGGAATTGCCGAGCGACGACCATCCGCCCATACGACCGTCGCCGCAAAAGGATCGTTTGGCTCGTTGGCCTTGAACTGCATGCCCATGACCGCAGCCAGCATCGAATGGACGCGGTACGTGGCGGTCTCCTGCGTGGGCCGCGACTGTCCGACTGTCGCCCGATAGGTATCTCCCAGAACGGCCGCATCGGCGCTATCGGACTGCTGAACCGGCTCTTCGAAGTCCACCTCGGACAGGTCATCCAGGGTTGCGGCGGCCCAAGGGGGAGCTGTGGGCGCTGCGTCGTGGGCGTTCTCGTCGGTCTGCCTATCGTCGCTCAAGTCGCCTCCTCAGGCCGCCACGACTATCATGGCGTGGGTCGATGTCGCATTGCTCGTCATACCCGAAGTAATGCTGCCGACGCACGCCGCCCTAGTTCCAGTCATATCGCTTCGGCGTCGTGTGCATGAGTTCCATCGAGAAAGCCGAATTCAAGCCGGAAGGTCTGATCGTGATCCACTCGTGACTGTCGGCCTCGTGCTTTCCTTCTCGAGGCACGGTCAGTCGGTCGAAGCTTCCGTTCTCCAGTCTGAATTCGCCCCTACCAAGCTTCAGCAACTCGTAGCCGCCGCCGAAGATTTTGATCTCCGAGATATGCTCGGCGATTTCCTTGCTGCAATCGAACAAGACCATGCTTCGCTCGAGTTCCAGGAGCTTGCAGGTCGGTTGAAAGCGATCCAGAAACGGCTCGGACAGCATTGTGAAGCGGAGAACATCTTGTTGCACGTCGAGCATGCCGTGCGACCCGGCCGTCTTTATGTGCTCCATGCGGTCTTCGGCGTCCCCCTTCGGATGCTCGAGTTTACCCTCCTTGTACGGCAGGTGTTGCTCGGTGTCGGGGATGATCCAACTGAAGCCGAAGTTGTACTGAGAGTTCTCCGACCATTCGCGCTGCCGGTTTTTCTGCTCTTCCGGCGTCTCCACGATCTTGTCGGTCCCTCCTCCGAAGTAGAAGCCCATCAGACCCTGTGCGTGTACGCGCAGCGATAGCATGGTTTGAAAGAAGAATTCGCCCTTGCAGACGTCCCAGAGCGGCGCATCCAGTTTGACGACGGTGACCAAATGGTCCAGCAGAAGCTGCGACTCGAGGAGGAACTGAATTTTCTTGGTCGTCTGATCGATCCCCTTGATCCCTGCACCGATCAGCGTGGTGATGCCGTCGGCCCAGGCGCTGAAGAAGTCCTTCTGTTCGGCGTCGTTCAGCGAGATGTCGAGGTACCGGAATCGTGTGGCGTAGCCTCTATTCGAATCCAGGATTATCCTCAGGCGCTCGCGATCGAATATTTCACAATGGCTGATCCCCCGCCCGTAGGCCGCCCTCTGCAAGTCCGCGATGATGGTCGGGGTGAGGCCCACGTTCGTGAGAAACACGAAGCCCTTTGGTATCGGTTTGTCTTCCTTGGGCTTTAGCGCGTTATCGAGGTCGTCGCCGAACTTGCGCTGTATTTGCGAGCGATGTTCGTCGGTGTCGGTGGCGTCGTTCACGAACCCCACGGCTCCGAAGAAAAGTTCTCCCCTATGGAAACCTTGGATATCGCGTCCGCCGTCCGGGCCGCCCTTGGGTAGCCGAGGCAGCAGGTCAGTGTAGTCTTGCTGAACGGAAAGGATCTCCAGGCACATGCGCTCGCGCTTGGCCTGGTTGGCGTTTAGCTGGTCTTTGAGCCGGCGATCTGTCTCGCTCATCCGCCCACTTTCGCATTCCTGAAGGTCGTCTACAACAAGTGGAGCGGGCGCCTGCACCGGCAATACCACATCTGTCCAGCTTGTGCCGCGCAATGCCCTTTCAGTTAGGGCCATGAGCGAGACTATCGGCCACGGGGTCCAGGTCGATGCTGTCGTCGCGATCTCGAAGAGATGGGCGGCGGCAGTTCACTGCTTCAACTGGTAAGTACCATCCAGCCAGCCCCTAAGCAGGACCTCGACGACCCTGGACACGTTCGTCTTGCCCAGGATCGCTTTCACTTTGGCCTCCATGATCACCTGCTCGTCTGCGAGGACTTTGGAGGGCGGCCTTGCCTTCGGGGGCGCGAGGTCCGCTTCGGCTGCGTGGTCGGCGAGGCTTGCCTTCGAAGTCGGGCACCGGTTGATCGGACGATCTCATGCCGCGCGGCGGGCCTTCCGTGCCCGGAGCGCGCGACCGAGGGTGACGGCATCGAGACCGATGTAGTTGTCCTTCAGAACGTCCACCGCGGCGAACGCATTCGGCCATCCCGCGTAGAACGCCAGATGCGTGACGAGCTCCGATAACTCGGCGGGCTTCATCGCCTCGTCCAGAGCGTTGTTGAAATAGTGGGCCATGCTGATGCGCTGCCCGTTCGCGAGCAGGGCGGCCAAGGTGACGATAGAGCGATCTTTGCGCGACAGTCCCGGGCGAAGCCACAGTCCGCGCTCGATCTTCGTGATCGTGTAGTCGGCCAGCGTCGGCGAAACCGACCTCACCTCGCTGCGGCAGCTCATGAAAACCGAAGTCCCATACCGTCCAGTTGCTGACCAATGTCCTGCAATACGGCTTGGGCATAGGTGAGCGCAGAGCGCATTTCGTCGATCGACCCTTCGGGCGAAACCGGGTTTACGGAGTTTTCGACGATCTGGACCGCGGCCAGACACCTGGCAAGTCGAGAAGCCATGTCCTCGATCTTGAAATGTTGATTCTTCAGTCGATCCGCAATCTCATCGACCCGTTGCCGAAGACGTTCCTGTTGGAAGGTCCGGATAGGAGTGACGTTTGACCTCGATGTGCACGGCATGCTCCGCTACATCCTTTCCGCGGCAAGATCGAATGTCGATCGCAGGGAGGCAGCCCCCCGCTTCACTTGTGCCCAAATTGGGTTAAGCGCTGACTTGTCCGACATCGGACATCTGGGTTCGGATAGTCCCCGATCCGCCATGAAGCCAGATCTCTGCCCGAGCCGCTTAGGCGCTGGCCGGTGGTCGGGTAGGCAGCCGTCAGGATCCGGCCTTGGTCGAGAGAGGACTTGCTTTCTGGTTGTCTGTAGGATTTTCTACTATCGGTTTCTTTTTCATTGACCGACAAGTCGCGCGTCCAGCGTCGTAATGCTGGTGTCGTATTGAGGGGCCAAGCTGATTTTCGATCGCGCATGCCGGGGGGCGGCCGTCGCGCGAGGCCGGCGATGCGTCGGATTCTTTCAGGCGGGGATGTCGATTATGTCAAAATTCTTGGCTGTGCTCGCTACCGTCATCGGCTTATATCTGCCTCACTCCGCTTCGGCCTGGGGGCCGGATGGACACCGTCTGGTCGGCTCGATCGCCGACCAGTTGCTCAGCCCGAGCGTGCGACAGCAGGTGAAGACGCTGCTAGGCGTCGACCTGCGGGAAGCGGGCCCATGGCTCGACTGCGTCAAGAGCGTACACCGGCAGGCCGACGGTAGCCTCGCTTACGTCGAGGATCCGCTCTACGAACCGCCCTGCACGCCGTTCGCGAACGACCGGGCCGCGATGGTCGACTACGCCGGCAGGAACTGGATCGACTGCGTCTATCCGGAGGGAGCGAGTGCCGCATCGAATCTCGGCTGTCACAACACGTATCACTTCGACGACATCGCCTCGCAGCGGGACAAGTTCGACCGGAACTACGTCGGCAACAGCGAACACGACCTGGTCGCCGCGACCAATGCCGCCATTGCGGTGCTGCTCGGACGCCCCGCTCCTCCGCCGTTCGATATCAAGGACAAGAAGGAGGCGCTCATGATGCTCGCCCATCTCGTCGGCGACATGACGCAACCGCTCCACGTTGCGGCGCCCTACCTCGGGCCGGATGGAAATCTGGTCGATCCGGACGTCACGCACACCATCGATCCTTCGACCGAAACCGCGGGCGGCAATTGGATCCATGACCCGAAAGTCCTCAAGGGAAGCGACGCGTTCCATCACGCGTGGGACGACACGCCCGCCGATCTCGGCGACACTGCACCGCAGACCCTGGTGGACCCTGCCAAGGCAATGCCAGCCGATACGGATCGGATCGAGAATTGGGCGGCGATCTGGGCGACGGATACGATCAACGTATCGAAGCAGGCCATGGCCAACGTGACATACAAGAAGACGGGTCCGAGGAAGTGGTCGATCATGTTCTCGGATCGAGACGCGTACCTGAGGGACGCGGACAAGCTCAAGAGGCAACAACTGGCGAAGGCCGGAGCCAGGTTAGCGGCCGTCGTGAACAAGGCCTTTCAATGAAGCCGTAAACCGGTCATGGACGGGACAGTCCAGGTTATCATCATATCCGCGGACGACGGCGCCGGTCTGCGCCAAAAAATGCATTGCATTATGACATTGCGTCAATCTAAGCTTGTGGGATAGGCGCCCACGAAAGACTTGGGAATAGGTATTTTTCGACAGCGTTCGCGCTCCGGCCTCGGCCGCAGTCGGAGCGGACATATTGGGTGCGGCGCAACTGGACTTCATCGCGACTATCGTTCTGCCGTCGAGCGGCCAGTGCTCGGCCGGATCGCCGTTGCGAGGAATGAAATCTACTTTTGAAGTCGGACGAATTATGGTCGCCAAGGCGCGATCGCAGGTAGCGGATTTGAGCAAATGGGTGGCTCTGCAGAAGGTAAAGTTCAACTGTTGGTCAAGGCCGCCGGCGAGTTTTCGCCGAAGCCACTGAAGCTCGGCCTGAAATCGGAAGTCAGATTCAGATCCCGACCGCTGTTCAAGAGCATCGTTCCGAACGCTCTCGGCGCCGCCGCTCAGCCAACCTGGCATGTGGTGGAGACCGACCTACCGGCCTCCGGCGTCAATCAGTGGGACCTGTGTCATGCGATGAGGCATCAAGGTCAATCGCTGGCCGCCGGAGGCATCGAAATCATCGAGCCCGACCTCGAGCAGCGTTGGCCGATCGGCCCGACGGCGCGGATGCAGACCGACTTCGCCATTCGGGACGGTGGTTCGCACGATCAGGACCCGTCCTTCCCCCACGAGAAGGACAATTTTTGGTTTCGCGACGCAACTCACGGACAGTTCGACGCCTTGGGCAAGATCGCCGACCCGGGAACCGGGAAGCGGGTTCGAATCGCGCATCTCGATACCGGATTCGATCCCAACCATTCGACCCGGCCGGCCTTCCTGAGCCTGGGCGAACAGCGCAACTTCGTCGACGAGGAGTTTCCCGACGACGCGACCGATCGCTCCGACGGCGTCTTCAACAATTTCAGCCACGGTACGGGCACGCTGAGCATCCTGGCGGGTAGCGCCGTCGCTGGTCGCCAATTCGGCTGCTCGCCGACGGCGGAAATTATTCCCATTCGCGTCGCAAATCGCGTCGTGCTGTTCAGAAACAGCGCGATCGCGGAGGCGCTCGACTACGTCCACGGGCTTTGCCGCAAGAAGGAAACGTTCGTCCACGTCGTGACGATGAGTATGGGAGGGCTGCCATCGGCGGCTTGGGCCGAAGCCATCAATGCGCTCTACGAGGCGGGTGTGATCGTCGTGACCGCGGCCGGCAACAATTACGCGAACCTGCCGTCGCATTTCATCGTCTATCCCGCGCGCTTCGACAGGGTCGTGGCGGCATGCGGGAGCATGGCGGACGGAAAACCCTACGCCGACCTTCCTCCGACGCAGATGGCAGGCGACTACGGGCCTCTCAAGAAGATGGAAACCGCCTTGTCGGCGTATACGCCGAACACGCCATGGGCGCGGTTCGGAGATCCGGACGTGGTCGATTTCGACGGTGCGGGAACGTCCGCTGCGACACCGCAGATCGCAGGAGCGGCCGCCCTCTGGATCCAATACAATCGGGCGGCGTATGAAGCCCTCGAAAAGCCATGGCAACGGGTCGAGGCTGTGCGAGCCGCGCTGTTCAACACCGCCGACAAGAACGCGGCCCCCAAGGACCATTTCGGACACGGAAAGCTCAGGGCAAAGGACGCGGTCCAGGCGCCGGCAGCGACCGATCTGCGCATGCTGCCGCCGGATGACGCAAGCGGTGCCCTTCTCGACATCCTGCTCGGGCGGGGCGCCGCGCCCGCCGACCCGATGGTTCGCCTCGAGCTTGCTCAGATTCTGCAGGCAAGCGGTCTCGAAGCCAGACTCGATGGAGGTGCCAACGCGTCGAGCGTCGCCGGCCAAGTCCTCGCCATGCCTTCGATCTCTTCGCCGCTCCGCACGGCATTGTCGCACGGACAGCAGCCACCGGCGCCAGCCGCGGAAATCACTCCGCAGAAAGTAAGGCCCGCGGAAGCGCTCAACGTGAAGCTTGCTATGGCTCCGGAGATTGCGGAGCCCGCATTCCGCAAGCTTCGCGTCTTCGCCTACGATCCTTCGCCCCAGACCGATCCTCAGTTGTTCGGCATCAATCAAGCGACCGTCTATGTGCCGTGGGAGAGCGGACTTCTGCCCGGCCCGGTCGGCGAATATCTGGAAGTCGTCGACGTTGATCCGGCCAGCCAGTGCTGCTATGCGCCGGTGGATCTCAACCATCCGCATCTTCTCGCTAACGACGGGCATTCGCCTTCGGAGGCCAATCCGCAATTTCACCAGCAGATGGTCTACGCAGTCGCGATGCGGACGATCGCCCGGTTCGAACGGGCGCTCGGCCGCAAGGCGCTGTGGGCACCACGCTACTTCCGGGATCATAAAGGGAACTTCGTCGACAGCGCATACGTCCAGCGCTTGCGCATATACCCGCACGCGATTCGCGAGCGTAACGCCTACTACAGCAGCCAGCGGATGGCGCTTCTCTTCGGCTACTTCGGAGCCAACAGCAGCTACGCCGGGAACGCGCTTCCCGGCTCGCAGATCTTCTGCGCGGTCTCCCACGACATCATCGCTCACGAGACAACCCACGCCCTTTTGGACGGTCTTCATCCTCGATTTCAAGAAGCGACCAATCCCGATGTCTTGGCGTTCCACGAGGCCTTCGCGGATATCGTCGCCCTTTTCCTACATTTTTCGATGCCGGAGTCCCTGCTCCAGCAAGTCAAGCACACGCGGGGCGATCTCTTTCAAGAGAGCCTCCTCGGTCAGCTTGCCGTACAATTCGGGGAGTCCAGCGGCATGCACGGCGCGCTGCGCAGCGCCATCGGCGGCAAAGACGAAAAAGGGGAGTGGCAACAGGCGCCGGTCACTCGGCTCGACTACGAGAACGCCAAGAACGACGGAGATCCTCACGCGCTCGGATCGATCCTGGTATCCGCAGTCTTCGCGGCGTTCATCACGATCTACAAGGGCCGCAGTGCCGATCTGATGCGGTTGGCGACCAACGGAACCGGCATTTTGCCCGCAGGGGAAATCTCGCAGGATCTGGCGGTGCGTCTGGCCAACGAGGCGTCCACCGTCGCAAACCAGGTGTTGAACATCTGCATCAGAGCGCTCGACTACGTCCCTCCCATCGACATCACATTCGGCGAATACCTGAGGGCGCTCGTTACGGCGGATCGGGACCTCGTGCCCAACGACGACCGCGGCTATCGCGTCGCCTTCATCGCCGCCTTCCGGGACCGAGGCGTCTTTCCGACCGACGTTCGCCATCTGGCCGAAGACAGTCTGGTATGGCTGCCGCCGCCGATCGAAGTGGATTGGGCCAACCAGTTCGCCTCGCTGGTCGAGACGCTCAAGCTGGATTGGAATCTGAACTCCGATCGGCGGAAGGCCTACGAGACGTCGCAGGAGAACCAGTGGAAGGTCCGCGAGTGGATCCTCAAGCCGGAAAGGAAGCCATTCCTCGACGCGATGGGGTTCGAGTCGCAGGCGGCGAAGACCCAAATCGGCACGATGACCGGCGAAATGCGGCCGATCGAGGTGCATTCCGTTCGCCCGACGCGCCGCACGGCTCCGAACGGCTCGAGCCAGTCCTGGCTTGTCGTCGAGATCACGCAGACCTTCCGCTGTCTACCGGATGGAGAGCGATATCGCGGAGGCTGCACGCTGATGGTCGATCTGAATACCAACAGACCCAGGTACTTCATCCGGAAGCGCCTGCGCGGAGGAAGCGGCGCGCTCGTTCAACAGGCCGCTCGCATCGCGGCGGCGACTCGCGCCGCGGAGCGCGGCGTTAGTTATGTCTCTCCAGGCGACGCTTCTGCGAACCGCGAAGCATTCGCGCTCCTTCACAGGGAATGAGGCACCCATGGCCAAGAAAAAGCGTACGGCTAAAGCCTCTGTCGCGAAGAAGGCGCGAGCAAAAGCCTCGGTCCCGAAATCGGCTAGGAAGGCGCGCGTTCCGCGGCAGAAGGTCGAGGCGAATTCCGATCCTTCCGCGGCGGCCGGTCGATCCGGGGCGACCGTCCGGGTCTATCGGCAAGGGCTTGGTGACTGCATTCTCGTCACATTGCCCAGACAGGACGGGACGGACTTTCGTCTGATGATCGATTGCGGAGTCGCGGTGGCGACCCAGAACGCGACCGATAAGATGAAGGACGTTCTCGAGGACATCGTCGAGACCGTTAAAAACAACAAGATCGATGCGTTGGCGATCACGCACGAGCATTGGGACCACGTATCCGGATTTCAGCAGGCGTCCGACGTATTCGAGCGCCTCCCTGTCGACGAAGTCTGGCTCGCATGGACGGAAGATTCCAAGGATGAGCTCGCGAAGACGCTCAAAAAGGATCATCAGCGGGCTTTCGCGCTCCTTTCGCGCGGCGCAGCCGTACGGGCCATGTCCGGAGACGCAAGCGGCGCCGGATCTCTGCTGAACATCGCAGGCATGCTGGGGGCCGCCGGCGAAAAGACGAAGGCCGCGTTGGACATCGTGAAGCGTAAGGTCGACGATTCGAAAACGCGCTACCTGCGCCCCGATGTGACCGAACCGATCCTCGTGCCGGGCACCGGCGCGACCATCTACGTCCTGGGGCCTCCGCACGACGAGAAGGCGATCAAGCATTTCAACCCGTCCAAGCGCAATCCTGAAGTCTACGAGCTTGCCCTCGACGGGACCGGGCTGCTGGCGGCGGGCGTCTACACCGCGCTCGCCGAACCGGCTGACGTCCGGCCATTCGCGGATTCTTCGAGCATCCCGTTGGAGGCGGCGCGCTCGATGCCGTTCTTTCAGCACCACTACTGGGGAACTCCGGGAGATGCCTCGGAATGGCGGCGGATCGACAGCGATTGGCTGGGCGGGACGGACGAATTCGCCTTGATGCTTCAGTCCGCGACCAACAACACGAGCCTGGTGCTCGCGATCGAACTGCAAAGCGGAGACGTCATGCTGTTCGCCGGGGATGCGCAGGTCGGCAACTGGCTTTCGTGGCAATCGCTGTCCTGGAAGCATCCCGACGGGCGCACGGTTACGGGGCCCGATCTGCTCGCGCGGACGGTGTTCTACAAGGTCGGCCATCACGGGAGCCATAATGCGACCTTACGCCAGCAGGGGCTCGAACTCATGAAGCGGCTCGAAACGGCGGTCATACCGGTCGACGAGGCTGTGGCGAAGAAGATGCGGTGGGCAGCGATGCCGTTGGCGGGCCTCGTGAAAGCCCTCAAGGATCAAACGTCAGGTAAGACCTTCAGGACGGATGACGAGGGACTAACCGCGAACGTCGGACCGAGGCCGAAGCTCTACCTCGAGTTCGAAATCTGAATGCGAGTCCGCAAGGCGTTAAGTCCGTCAGAAGGTCGTCAGTCGTTCGAACGACGCGACGATTGCGACCTGACAGGCAAGAAGTCGGCTGCAAGGTTTGGACGCATCCGGGTTGCAGTTCGGAAATCGAAGCGGAACGACGATTGAAGGTGCCATCGTGTCTACTCAGCCATTCCATGGTTCAGCTTCGCAAGTTCAGTCGGTCCAGAAGCAGCAACCGCAGCAGCCCGAGCAGCAGCAACAACAACAGCAACAACAACACCAGCAGCAGCTGCTGCTGGCGCTGCAGGAACAGCAGGAACAGGGGCAGCAACAGCAGCAGGAGCAGCAACAGGAAGTCGCGCAGCAGCAGCAACAGCAGCAACGGCGCGAATTTTCTCCCGCATATTGCAACGCCTTTCTGATAAAGCAGGTGAAACCGCAGACCGACCAGCAGAGGGCGAGAGCAATCCGACGAGAGCGATTCTACCACGGTACGCTCGATCAGGCCGAGGAGCTCGAGAGTGGACAGTTCAGGCTGCTGTTCGGCGTAGTTTCGGAAAGCTGGTTCGCGAGCAACTCCGATTGGGCCAAGAGAGCGGCCTCGGACGAGCAGGAGCTCATCAAATACTTGGCTGCAATCCCGTTGTTTCTCATCGGGATCGACCTCGACGCAGCGACGATCGAAGAACTTGCAGGCCGCCGCGGCGCCGATTTGCAGAGCGGGGTCCGCCCGATGAGGGAAGCGCCGGACCGTGCGCTGTTGAGCCTGGAGCGGAGGTGGGTGACCATCGAAACCGGCCGAACGGGGGCCCGGGGCGCTCTTGTATTCAACAATCTGTTCGAGGCGCCGTCCTCCGCTCGAGTGCTTTCGATCAGAACGTCTTCCTTGGAGACGCGTACATCGCTCAACACCCTGGACCCCTTGCGAAGGATCGGCGACGCGACAGTAAATCAGATAAGGCAGGAACTTCCTCGTACCAACGTGATCGGCGCGTTGACTGTCTTCGACGTCGGTCAGGGTGAAGCGATCGGATTGACCGGCGGTGGTCACGTCTCCTGCTATTTCGATTTCGGAGGAGGCGTCGCGAGCAACCGAAAGACGTTTCCGACCCGTCTCAAGCAGTTTTGTCTCTGTAACCAGCCTCCTATCATACTGTCGCATTGGGACCATGATCACTGGTCTTCCGAAGGTCGCGATACCCGAGTGCACGCGCGAACCTGGATCGTGCCTCGACAGAGCGTAAAGTCGAGCAAGCGTGCGCCCCATCACTCCGCACTGATCGGCTCGATCCGAGCCAGTCACGGAACTATTCTTGTCTGGCCTCGAAAGGTCGCCGCAAAGAAATTCGGCCAGATCATCGTCCAACAATGTACGGGAAGCTCCAAGAATTCATCGGGGCTGGCGCTCTCGCTGCTTCCGCCCAAACGCGTTGCAGGAAAGCCGGCCCTTCTGCCCGCCGACGCGGGGTACGGAGATCTTCCGCGTTACCCGAAGAGTGGCGGTCTCGACGCAATCGTCTGTCCGCACCACGGAGGAAAATCGCATTCGCCGACGGTTCCTCATCCGCCGGGCAGATCATATAGAAGGCTCTTCTACACCTATGGAAAGGGCAACACTTACGGCCATCCGCTGACCAAGACGTATCAGGACCACCACACGGCGAAATGGACCGACAAGCGCGTGAAGCGTCCGCCACCCGACCAACTTGCCCGCAATACGGCAGATCGCAATCGTCTTGGTTTGGGCCATATCGGGTTCGATTGGACGACCAGCAAGTCGCTCGCAAAAATGCTCTGCTCCGTGAAGTGCAGCCTGGACGTTCAACAGAAGTGAAGAGTGCGGAGGGTCTGATACCGATGGGCTGCGAGTGGATCGCAGTCAAAGGCACTTATTGCCGCCGCGTTCGGCGTGAGGCACGCTTGCAACTAAGGCAGACCACAACCATGATGATCGGCTACTGGATTGGGGCCATTCGATGCGGGCAGAAATGATACGGTCTTCGCTCGCTTCTTGGGCGGTGGATACGGAGCCCGGGGAGGGGGCAGCCGCTTTTGCGACGATAGGCGTCCTGGCCGGGAATCTATTTCGATCGGATCTGAGGCCGCTTGAGGCCGGTGATCTCAAATCGCTCAACGACGTCGAAAGTCTGACCGACTGTCTGAGACGGTTGCTCAAGGATACCAGATCTCATGATCGGGTTTACCCACGGCGGCTGCGGTGGGGATCCGGTGAGGGTTTCTCTCCCAAGTGGCGAACATTGTTGAGTGGGATCAAGCCCCGCGTCGCAGCGGCTGCTTGGCGCAGTTTTGGCCGTCTTGAAGGCGCCCAAACCCTGCAGTGTCCGGCATGGGACTTTTCGGACGAAGATGTCGCATTCGTGTTCCCTTGGCTCAGACGCCTGGCCACCTGGCCGAACACGGGTATCGACTTAATCTGTTTCGAATGGTGGCAGGCTTCGATAGGAGCGACCAGTTTCTCGGGCGCAACCAGGTGGAACTGGCCTCTCAGCATCGGCTTCCTTTCCGACGGGAGGTCGCAGACGTTGATGCATGAGATTGGTGCGTTTCCGGAGATGATGCGAAAGCTCGTCCGGATCATCGACCTGGAAAGGACCGGTCAGCCTTGCGATCTCCTCGTCTCACCGTGGGACGTTTCCGACACGCTGCGGCGATTGCCTTCGAGGAAGGTATCGGCCAGCGCCATATTGCTCAACGAGCATCCCGACGTCGCCATCGGACGAACGCCGTCGCTGATCTCAAGACTGCGAAAAGAGGTCGGTGCGTCGGCCGTCTCGCTGATCGGAAACTGGAGCGGGTCCTCCACTGTCTTCGACGTGGTCGCGAACGTCAGTCATGACCTGCCTTTCGACGACGCCGTAGCACGTTCGGAGAAGTTTCCCTTATCGGCTGCTTATCGCCTGACCATCGCCGACCCGGCTTTCATCGAAGCGACGCGCATCAGCCGCCTCGGCAAGGCATGGGCCGATCGGCTTTTGGAGCAGGGACGGTATAGGGAAGCGGCGGACGCCATGCGTTTGACGACGTCGACGTTCGATCACGAATGGGGCGCCGCGAGTGACCTTGCCGAACAATCGGATCGCCGGCTGGACTTCGCGGAAGTGCGGGAATTGAAGCTCGACGCCTGGCAAGTCCCTCCACCTAAGCGTCGCTTGATCAAAAGAGGAAACCGCGGTTTCTTCAATGGCGAACGTAGCGCCTGGCATTTCATTCGGGTTCACATCGCCAAAGGCGAAAAGGAGGGGGACCCGAATTCCGTCAGATTCGCGGATGAGAGGATCGATTGGAAGGAAGGGAGGAAAGGCCTCAAGATCGGCATCGTAGCTCCCGGCTGCGACGTCCTGGGATTGGCAAGCGACCGGGAGTTCAGCCCCGTCTTGATCGACAATCTCGTGCAGAGTTTGACCATTCCCTTCTTTCGGGGAAGCCGTTTCGCCCGTCCCGTCGACAGTATGCTGCTTGACATCTCGTTGAGTTCGTCAGGCCCCAGCACGAACGCCTTCCTTCTCGTCAACGCGCCGCCGTCGGCCAAAGCCAGGATACTCGTCGCCGACGGGAATCGGATTCTGCAGACGGCGATACTCGATATCCGAGATATCACGGGCGTCGAAGGCGCCACGACGCCGGTCGTGTCCTTCCGGGAAGAAGGCATCGTTCGCGCGACTTTCGAAGGTCTGCGGGAGAGACGGCCGTTCGACATGGCGCTCTTGACCAACGACAGCCTGACCGGATTTTCTCAAGTCACGACGCTCGCTGGCGATCGCATCAAACTGGACGACATGGATGAGATCAAACCTGCGCTCGCCGCCGTCAAGTCGATCTTGGAAGACGTCGTCAATCTTCCCGACGATTTCATAGAGCCGGAATCGGAGGCATTGACGAGGTTGTTGAACGACCTTGCGCAGCAAGGCGTCCTCCTTCGGAGGTACTTCGAGGACAAAAATCTCGGAACTGTCTTGGACAGAAGTCCGGAGCGGCTACAGATCGTTTCCGCCAATCCGGATGAAGCGCTGCCGATCGAGTTCGTATACGAAGGGCGTGCTCCCGACGACGGGGTATCCGTCTGTCCGAACCAGGCGGATCGGCTCGACGCGGGATCCTGCGGAAGTTGTCCGCATCGGAAGGGCAGCGAGCACGTCTGCGCACTGCGTTTCTGGGGAACTTCGAAAGTCATCGAGCGGCACCTCTACGATCGGCGTGCCCCGGAGCGAGGTACCTTCGTGACGATGACGGAGCCGACCGGCCGAAATCGCATAGAGCAGCCGGCCGTCCGGATGTTCGCCAGTAGCACCCGGGCTCAAGAATTCGTTGGCGCGCAAGAGCTTTTCGCCACGTTTCCCCCGCGCCTGACACCCGCGCTCCCGAAGAGCTGCAGCGTCCTGCTGTCTCCCTCCGATTGGGACGACTGGCGCCGTCATGTACAGCTAGATCGTCCCACCTTATTGGCCCTGGTCGCGCATACGGATCTTTTGAACAACAGGGAGGTGCTCGAGATCGGGAGCGGCGCGCATCTGACGAACGCGCAGATCGACGAGAGAATCGTAGGCGACAACCACCCGACCATCGTCCTCCTTCTGGGCTGCGAGACCGCCAAACCCGATCTGAGGATGGCGAGCTTCGTCACGGCATTCCGTCACGCCAAGGCGGCCGTCGTCATCGCCACGCTGACATCCGTTCTGGGCCGCCACGCGGCGCCGATCGCCGTCGAGCTCATCGAGAAGATGGACGAGTATTGGCGAGACGCTCGTCCCATCACGGTCGGCGACGCGATCGCGGATCTTCGGCGTAGCCTTCTCAAGAAGGGATTGCCCGCGGGGCTGATGATCACGGCGTTCGGCGACGCGGATTGGATCATCGGAGGCGCGGATGTTGCGAGTTGAGATGATCGCCGCCCGGCAGGGGGATTGCCTCTGGATCAGTTACGGATCGGGCAGGGCCGAGCATCACCTGATCGTCGACGGCGGTCCGGAGAAGGCCAAGGTCCTGCGGGCGGCGGTCGAACGCAAAATGGAAGCCGATCCCGGGCGCCGCCTGCATGTCGATCTTCTGGTCGTCACGCATATCGACGACGATCACATCGGCGGCGTGCTGGATTTGCTGGAGCATATTCCCGAGGGGCTCACGATCGGCGAAGTCTGGTTCAACGCGTATCGTCATCTGGTGCCACCCGACAAGCTCGGCGAAGAGCAGGCCGAACGCTTGAGCGCGTTGCTGGACGGCTTGGTCGCGCAGGGAACATTGACGTGGAACGCTTCGTTCGACGGCAATGCGGCGGTCGTGGAAGAAGGCGGCAAGCTGCCGAGACTATGCCGTCAGGATGGCTTGGCGCTGACGCTGCTCAGTCCGGATCGAGGGCAACTCGTCAAATTGGCGGGGGCTTGGAAGGAGGTCGTGAACGAGGCGGAAGGCGTGCAGGCCAAGGAAGAGCCGAAGGACCGCTTGGGACGAAACGATGCTTGGCCGCCCGACATACCCACGCTGGCGATAGCGAGGTTCTACGAAGACAGAAAAGAGGCGAACGGATCCAGCATCGCCTTTCTGCTGGAGTACGGAAATATTCGAATATTGTTCGCGGCTGACTCCTTTCCGGGACGGATACTCAAATCGCTCGGTCGCCTCACCTGTCCGAAACCTGTGAAGCTCGACGCCTACAAGCTGTCCCACCACGGCAGCAAGAAGAACAACAGCAGCGAGTTGCTGCGAAGCGTGTCCTGCTCGACCTATCTCATATCGACCGACGGAAGCTATTCCGGTCATCCCGATGCCGAGGCGCTCGCGCGGGTGCTGGTGGAGGGCGGGCCGAACCCGCTGTTGATATTCAATGCCAGGACGAAATTTACCAACCGCTGGAACGGTCCGAAGGAGCTCAAGGGATCGCCGCCGTTTCGAACGCACTACCCCGATGACCCGGCAGGCATATCGATCCGCTTCGACGGCTCCCCTTCTCCGACGATAGAGTGAGCGAGATGATGAAGAACGTTGTGGTCTGCTGCGACGGCGCGGCCAACGAATTCGCCGAGGATCGGACCAACGTGATCAAGCTGTATTTCACGCTGGTCGACGACCCCGCCACTCAAGTCGCCTATTATCACCCGGGAGTGGGAACGATGGAGCCGCCCGGAGCGCTCACCCGCTACAGCAGGGCGGCGACGAAGTTATTGGGTCAGGCGGTCGGCTACGGTCTCGAAGCGGACGTTCGCGACGCATACACGTTCATCATGCGGTACTTCTCCGCCGGAGACAGATTGTATCTCTTCGGCTTCAGCCGTGGCGCCTACACGGTAAGGGCAGTCACATCGCTCCTGAAGATGTACGGGTTGATGAGGCCGGGAAGCGAGGCGCTCATTCCCTACGCCATCCGGATGATGATGGCGATCAGGAATACGAACCAGTCGAGCCCGGCTTCGCAGCAGAAGGCGGCTGATGCCTACTTCAAGCTGGCCGAGGACTTTCGCCAGACCTACGGCAAGGTCTCCTGCCAGCCTCACTTCGTGGGCGTCTGGGACACGGTCAGCTCGGTCGGTTGGATCGACAACCCGCTGCATCTGCCGTATTCGGCGGACAACGGCGACATCGCGATAGGGCGCCACGCGGTCGCGATCGACGAGCGGCGGGCCTTCTTTCGGACCAATCTGTGGCGACCGGGTCCGGCCGGCGGGCCGAGAGACCTCAAGCAGGTCTGGTTTCCCGGTGTCCATTGCGACGTCGGCGGCGGCTACCCCGAGGCCGAAAGCGGCCTGTCCAAGATCGCGCTGCAGTGGATGCTGCGGGAAGCCAAGCAGGCCGGACTGCTCGTGGACGCGGTGAAGGAGACGGCTCAGTTGGGCGGCGATGGCCGCTACGTCCGGCCGGATCCGCGTGCGCAGATGCACGAATCTCTGCGAGGTTGGTGGCACCTCGCCGAGTTCGTTCCCAAGAAGCACTACGATTGGACGACGAAGGAAACGGAGAAGCGTCCGAATTTGTATCGTTCGCGCACCATCCCGCCTGGCGCGATGATCCATACTTCGGCCTACGAGCGCGGCGCCGAATACAGCGGCAAGCTGCCCGCCGGCGCGATCATCGTGGACTGATCGAAAGCGACCGATCCTCGGCGGCGAACGCTCGTTCCGAGCTAGGTGCGGAAGCGGGGCGCATAACCCACGTCGCCCCGAAGCGGGATTCCGCGATGATCCGCCCGGACATAGAATTCTCCGGCTGATTGCTCCCAAATGTAGAGCATTCCGGGCAGGTGCATCAGCAGCGGCTGACGTACCTGTCCGGCAGCCGTCGCGTCGTAGACGACGTGACCGAATATCCTACGGTCCGACGGCAGCATGTGATTCACGTCGCTCGCCAGGCCGAGTTCCGTCACCCATACGAGGCGCGGAAGCTCGTGGTGGACGACCCTGAGCTTGAGGTCGTTGTGAGCCTGACTTTCGGTCAGCCATTTCTTGTATTTCCATCCCGGGCGAAGGTAGGTGCGGGCCACGATCGTCTCCGCCTTCAACGCTGCGGCGACGGCGTCTCCGGCCGCTATGACCTTGTCATCGTCCTTGAGGACGCCTGTGCGGTGGCTGGCCCAATCCTCCATGTAGAACTGCTCGACGATGTCCAGCGAGTAGCGCTCGGCCAGTTCGGCCGTGACGAACACCTTCTGCGGCAGAGGCGCGAGGATGAACGAGACGTTGTCCTCCAGATTGTACGGCGTCTCGTCCCACGCGCCTTGGGAGTTTCCCTTCTTGGCCGGCATCCAACGATTGGTGCCGAGCCGGTCGTCTTGGACCAGGAAGAAGGGAATGAAGTCGGCGATCGTCAGTTGGCTGCGAGTTTCGCAATTTTCAAGTTCACGAAACGCGGTGCCGGTGACCACGACGACGTGAAAATCTTCCGTCCCCTCGAGATCGTGCAGTCCCAACAGAACCGGAAGACCGGATTCGACGTATCGGGCGACGATCGCCGCCGGCACCAAGGGGGCGGGCCATTCGAGCTTGCCGCCGGGTAGCTCCCTCTTGTGATGGAGCACGGGTTGGAGGTCCATCCGTCTCAGGGCGGCGACCATGTTCGAAAGAGTGAGTCCGCGGCTACCGGCCGGAAGCGAGGAGGCGCTGGGAACGTCGTGCGCTTCGAAGGCGGTCGCGGCTATCTTCGCGGGTGATATCCACGCACCCCCGTGCTTCGCGCTGAAGTGACGGCCGACCGCCCAAAGCGATACCTGGCTGCAGGCGGTGAATTGCTTGTCCTGTTGCATGAACGGGACGCCGGAGACCGACAAGCGAGCTCCCAACAGATGGGTCTCGTAGGTAGCCCGGACTTGAAGGAAGCCGTGCATCTCGGGCCAGGACTTGAACACGCTGAGCACGGCTCGGCCGATCGGCGCCTCCGCCATCGGTCGCCAGACGAGAAACCCCGCGTAGTGTCCCTCGCGCTGCTCACGCTCCAATTCGCCGATCAGCTTCGCCGCGTCGGCTTCAGCAACGATCTGGCTTACGTCGGAGGTGAAGAAGTGCATGCGTCTCGCATGCCGGCGATGCCGACGAAAGAGTTTTGCGTAGAAAGCCGTATATTCTTCGCTGAAGTCGCGATCGAGATAGTCGTTCTCGATGACGATGCTTTTGATGCCCGCATCCCTGAGCTGCCGCACCGTATTGAATACGGCGTCGGTCTTCCTGACCGGGTCCAGGACCTTCTCCAGGTCGTCCCAATCGGCTTGAGACTCCATCTTCCGGACCAAAATGCTTTCGTCGCTGCCCGTCATGTCGACAACGCCATCCCCTAAAGAAAACGGCCCGATCGACGATCGGGCCGTTTTCATCCATATACAACGAAGTCAGCGCAGGACAAACGAGCCGATGCGCCTTTCCGCGTGCCTCAGGTTTTCTTCGATCTGCTCGACATCGCGACGAGCAGCATCGGTCAGCCTCTCGCCCAATCGAGGGCTGGGAAGCTTGTCGGCCGGAATCGGGTCCGGTCCCGGAATCTTCACGGGCGTTCCAAACTGGTCAGGCATCGAAAACCTCGGTCGGAGAGCTGCGCGGCGCGGCGGCAGAATCGGGCAACAATGCACGAATCGCGCCTCCGTGCAGCAGAAATGATCGAACTTTCCCCTTAAATAACGGTTGCGGACCGGATTGGCAAACCCGGCGTCGCCGCGGATCGGCGCACCGTATCGAGAACGTCGAGCGCCGCGTCTTGTTCCTGCGTAAACCATTGATTCATCTGCAATTTCCTCCGGCAATAATCATCTCAAGAAAGCGTAATCCTTGCCGTGGGATCGCCATAAAAGACATAGGCTTGCCGAGTTTGCAATTCCACTCCGCGACCTTCAAGTCCGCCTCGCGCCTGACGAAGAGCCTCCGCCACCGCGATGCCCGACAAGGCCTTCCGGCGGAATAGACGCCAGAGCAATACGTCGGTTCGCGGAAACAGCAGCCTGTAGAAATCTTCGGCCACCGTCGCGGCATGTGCGTCCAGCACGGGCCACTGAGCCCCGATGAAATACGTCGAGTTCGATAGAAACGCCGACGCCAAGCCGAACACCGCTTCGCCGCCTTTCCACTCGGTCTCCCTGGAGCTGCTGCAGCCGTTGATGAACGCGAACAAAAGCTGATTGTCCGCCGCGGATAAGGCGGCGCCGATCTCGGCGGCAGTTATCTTGTCGTTCAAGATCGGCAGATAGCTGGCCGAGGGGTCGTCGTACGCGTATCGAGCATGACCGGCGTAATGGAAAATATGGCAGGAGTGGATCGCATCGAGAACCTCGCTTTTTGTGGACGTGTCCTTCAAGACGAGTACCGACGCACCCCAAGCCCGGGCGCGCCGCTCCACGGCCTGGATCTCGGTTTTCGTTCGAGTGAGATCGCCCACGGGAGCGAATACGACGACCTTGAGTTCTTCGGACGGAAGCGCACTTTTGCTCGCAAGCCTTGTGCTTCGAACGGTCCGCCCGCAGGAAAACCGCGAGGAGAGCGAGCGCCCGTTGTTGTCGGTGGAGGCCTCCCACAACAAGTTCAGGAATGTGTCCGGTACCTCCAGAGTCAGGCTGCCGCCGGGACGTTGCAACATCGCGAACGTGACTTCCGCCGGCAGCACTTCGTTCCATAGCATTCGGGAAACCGCATCCAGCTTTCGAAGGAATCTGTCGCGTGCATCCTGCTGGCTCGCCCGATTTTGACGGAAGATGTCGGCGAGTTGAGCATTCTGAATCTTCACGAGCGTTTCGCGCTCTCTTGTGGCGAATGGCGCTATCGTCGAGCGGTCCCAAGGCAAAGAGAGACTGAACCTGACTTCCGATCCATGATCTTCGATGGCGAGTTCAAGATCTGCCGGTCCTCCCTCGAGCGCCCATCGCTTCTTCGCAATTCGCCTCAGGATGAAGCCCGCCGGGCCTCTCTGCGATACGAGGAGAATGAACACCAGCAATGCGGCCAGAATCGAAGCCGAGAGCTTCAGTGGACTATCCCAAACCGAAAGAGAGATCGCGAAGCTGTCACTCGCAACCTTGCCGGTGCGACCGAAAAAGTCCACCGGGGCGGCCGTCACGACGTAGCTCGTATCGTCCGCCAGGCCGGTCATGACCACCGAGGCAGGGCTTCGATGGTCTTCGGAGAGGCCGGTGACGTGCGGTTGGACGTCCAACCTGATGGTGCAACATCTAGCGAGCCCGTTTTGCTCGAAGGAGAAGTGCACGTCGCGTGAACGAACGACCGGTCCGCTTTCGAGCCGGCTGATTCGAATGCCGTCGTCGACATCCGGAATGGAGAATCGGATTGGCCCGCGCGAGGTGCCTATCCAGAATTGCCCGCCGTCGCCGGCGACGATCGTCGTCGCCGGCCGTCCAAGGTTGGCGTCGAGATCCCGAAGCGAGCGCCAGCGTCCCGCGGATGGGGTACCTGACCAAACGTAGATGCCGGTCTGCGTAGCGGCAAGCAGGCCCAATTTCGGATGCGAGGCGAGCCCCCTGATGACGTAGGGCTGATCCGTTCCTCCCTTGTTTTCGACTAGCAATGGGTCGTTAGAGGAGCCGGCGGAAGGCGCGAATACGGTGCCGCCCCATCCGCCGGCGGCCACCATCATCGATCCATGAGATGTCAGCGCCCCGAACAGATGCAGCTTGCCGGTCTTGCTGCGATCGAACGGTCCCAACATGCGGGGAGAACCCTTGTCGACCTTTGCCAGGTCGCTTACTCCCGTGGCCCAGACCTCGCCCGCGCCGCCCGGGACGACCGAATTGACGCTTCGTGCGTCACCTCCGGGAAACGTCGCTGCGGTCTTCCAAGAACCGTCGATAACGGTCCAAAGGTCGTTCGACCCGTAGAAGCCCGCGAATACCTCGCCGTTGCTCGAGACCGCGATTGAGGCCGGAACGCCTCCCGCGCCGCAGACGGGACAATCCGCCGTTTTGCTCACGATATCCGCTTGAACCTTGAAGAGGCCGGCCTTGTTCAAGGCCCACAGAATACTGTTCCGATCGAACGTGACGGCCGTTCCGCCGTAGCCTCGCGTAGCGCCGGCGGGACCGTGCGGCAGCGTCACCTTCGTCGACCGCAGATCGCTATCGACCGTCCAAAGCGACCCATCATCGAACGTGGTGGCCAACACGCCTTTGAAATAGGCCATCGAGACGACGTTCTTGTTCGGCAGGCCCACGGGTTGTCGTGACAGAGACGAAGCGCGGTAGAGATCGTTGCGTGTGCCGATCCAGACGTTTCCGGAGCGGTCTTGCGCCAACGCCGTAATGTCCGACTCGGCGTCCTTCTCCGCGATCACCCGTTGCCATCCGTTCGCCGTGCCCAGGAAGAGACCCTTGCTTGCGGCCCACACCGCGCCGTCGGAGGCGGGCGCGACGGCGCCACAAGGCGCGTCCGAAAGGCGATTGGATGATTTCGCCTCTACGTCAATGGAGAAGCAGCCGGCGGTCGATGCTACGAGAACGCGATTGCTTCCGTCGTAGACGATGGAATTGAGGAACTGCTCGTTCGTGAAACGAAGATCGACGCTCGACTTGGGCTTGAGCTCCTGTCCTTCGTAGAGGGTTATGCGACCGGACGATGTCGCCCCGATCACGCCGCTCGGCACCGCGGCGAGTTGGGTCACCGCGTCCGGAAGCAGAACGACCTTCTCCGAAGGCAGCGCCTCGCGCACCTTCGCCAAGGCGCCCTGCGCAGGGCTCCAAAAGCGATGCGCGATCGCCACACGGCCGTCGGCGAGCCGAGCGATGGACCATTCGTCCCTCGTGTCGCCGCCGTGGATCCTTCGTATTCTTCCGGCCTCCCACAGCCAGATCGTGTCGTTGATCGTTCCGAGCAGCACCCGACCGGGCTCGATCTCGACCATCGAATTCACGTATAGGGCGGTGGCCTGCTCGTCGGCTTCGAAGCGCGGCGGGCGAGCCTTCACACCGTCGTACTCGGCGACACCGTCGGTGGTGCCTATCCAGAGCTTGTTGCCCTCGCCGCTGACCAGCAGATGCGTGATTTGCCGATCCGGTAGTTCGACAGGCACCTCTTCGAGCCTGCCGATGTTCACGTCGCGGGCTTCTGTCGGATCGATTTTCGGTAACTCGGCTGCGCCGAGCGCTTGGGTGCCGTACAGGATGGTCGCAACGATCAGATATGAGAGCCGACCGAGGGCTGACGGCTCCCTCTGCAACATCAGACTTGCACGTTCAGGGCGTTTTCGCCGGCCTGAGGGAAAACGCAGGAGTAGTCCCATTCTTCCTTCAATTTCGGCAAGTCCCACGGGGTGGTTTTCGCGGAACTGTAGTTGAAGTACATGATCTTCGGAGCTTTCGTGCCGAACTTGATCAACTTCGCGAGGGATTCCGGATCCGGATGTCCATGGCGCGACCCGTCCGTGGAAATCGCAAAGCGCGAACAGTCCATCACGGAAGCGAGGCTCCGGTTGGTGTTGAACTTGCTCCCATGATGAGAGACCTTCATGAGGTCGATCCGATATCTTGTCTCCCCGTCGGGAACGAGCCGACGAAGCGAAGAAGCCAGAAGGTCGGGATGGGCGTCGGCCGCCATGAGCGCGCGCTTGCCGCGATGCTCGACGATGAAGGCTATGCTGGACCCGTTGGCGGTATCCCTATCGATGGTCTCTTTGCCATCCGCGAGCGCATCGACGTCGATCCTTCCGATCGGACCACGTCCGAGCGACTCGAGACCGCTCGGCACCTCTACTTCCACCTTTTCGGGAATGCTTTCCGACTGCCGCCAATCATCCCATTCGTCGGAGAGCCGGTCGAGCCGCTTTCGGTCGGGCGACAGGAGTGTCACCTTGACGTTGTTCGGGAGTTCTCTTGTCGGAAGTTCGCCCTGCGACGGTACTTCGATGGCGCCTCCAGCGAACGAGACGTTGATCGGAAGTCCGGACCGGGCAAGTGCCTTGGAGAATCGATCGGCTTGCTTGAACCCGAACGACTCGAGCCGCTTGAGTTGATCGAAGCCGTTGAACCACACGTCGGCAATTTGGACTTTTCGTCCGGTGTCCTCGACGAGCTCCAGCAGGCCTTCGATGTGGTCTGCGTCGATATGACTGAGAACCAGCAGATCCAGGCGCTCGCCCGCCTCAGCGATCCGATCGAGGCGAGGTTTGAGCCGTGCGTAACCGTCGGATCGCCCTCCGTCGATCAGAACATTCGTGCGCGCACCGTCTCCGCAGCTTAGCAACAGGCAATCGCCGTCGGCGGCAGGGAACATCTCCAGTATCACGCCGCCTGCCTCGGAGTTTTCGGATAGCGGATCACGGTGAACACCTTGCTTGGGTCGACCAGCGAAGCGATCCGGGCAACGGCATCCCGCTTCGCCCGGATGTCTTCATCTTCCTGCGCGTATAGCGTCAATGCCTCCCTAAGATGCATGATGCCGGCGGTGAAGTACGGAATTCCTGCCTCGAACGCGCGACGCAAGGCCTGAAGAACGGCCGCGGGATCTTCGTTAGGGGCGGGTCGATTGATAATGCGTTTTGCGTGGACGACGGCGCCGTCCGGAATCCGCGGGTATCTCTCCATGAGATTGGCCAGCCAAGGATCCCACGTTTCCCGTTCCGTCGAATCGAATGCGGCCAAACCAACGTAGGCGGCCGCGCAGGCAGCGAAAGGATTGTTGGATTTGGCCCCGATCGTCTCCTCGACGACGCCCGACAATTCCATTTGCTGGATTAGCGAGCGCGCCAACGCGAGATTGCCCCGCGCGAGGTACGCAAGAAGCGCCGCAGAGGAAGGATCGCGAATGGTGAGGGATGATCGTGCCAAGCCGCCGGCGTCGCTCGTATCGACGAGGAGCTCGGCGCTTGCGATGTCGCCTCGACCGCTTCGCCATGGGAAGGGCAGACTGACCAATTCCAAGGCATCTCCCAGATCGACTGCAGCCCAGTTACGCGTATCCGTTCCGGCAGTTGGAGGCGTCACGTTCCATAGAGTCAGGCTACCCTCGCTCTCGCGAGCGGACAGCGCCTCGCCGGCCTGCAATTCGGCGTCGAGCGCCGGCTCGTCGGCTGCCGACGGCCAATCGTAGGATTCCAGGGAGACGAGCGCCACGCGCGGCTGCTTGTCCGGACGGACCGCATCGCGATCGGAAAGACGCCCTCCGCGAGGCGTGACCGGCGCCGGCGAGCCGAAAATCCTGTCGAACAAGGGTATCGAGTTGAAGAGCCTGCCTATCCTATCGAACGTCCGCCACGACGACGCCGCCTCCGCAGGCAGATCGACATTCGGTACCGAAGCCGAGAAGTTCTGCCAACCCAGCCATGGGCGCCTTGCAGGCGCTGCGAACACGATCGGGACGGTCTGCCCGTCGTCGATCTCGCGTTCCTCCTGCAAGATTGCCCCTGAAGGCAGAACGGCCTGAATGATGTATCGGCCCGGTCTGACTTCGACGGTGGCCGTTTCGGTCTTGGAGGTCGGAATGGAGACCTGCCGGAATACTGGCTTATCGGGCTCTTCCGCTGCGTAGCCTTGGACCCGCGCAATCACGCCGAGCGAGATCTCATCGTCGATACCGGCAATCCTGTCCATGCGGACCGCGAATTTGCTCACTATCGCCTCCTGCATTTGATTTTGCAGCTTGCTTCGGGAGGAAAGAGCATTTTGATCATTTCCTCCTCCTTGTACCCGAGATGGTCCTGGAACTTTGCGAGGATCGTATGCTCGCGCATGGGGAGCATCGTCGTCCACTCCTCTTTTTGACCGTGCTCGGCAGAGTCGTAGTAATCACCGGTAATCCCACCCAACTTCGCCTCGACCCTCGCATTCTTCAGCGCCGCTGCAGGCTCGCTTACGACGTACAAGGGAATTCTCACGTTCGAAGGCTGGTGGATCGTGAACTGATGGGATCTCATAAGCTGCGGCCGCTGCTCGACCTTTTCCCTTGCCGTCGCCCTGGCAATGTACGCATCGAGCGCGGTTTGCAGGCCGAGAGTACTCACGAAGATGTCGTAGTGCCCCTGTATTCCGCCTCCGTCGAGAGCTTGCAGCAAGGCCTCAGTGTAGAGGCTCGCGCCGGACGTGCGTCCGTACGCCGGCGCAAGATCCGACGTCGAATGGTGCACGCTTTGCTGGGCAAGTTCTCCGCGCGACGTCAACGGGAGCGGATCGATGCCGCTTCGTCCTACATGGTGCTTGGGGACGTTTCTTGCAATCGGATCGGGCAGCCGGCACGCGTCGATAAGGAAAAGTTGATGTCGCGGTTTCCTCGTCAGCATCGCCGCCGAGAAGTCGTTGAAGTTGATCGTTCGGTCGAAGCGGCTGTCCGGATCGACACCGTAATCCCGCAAGAACAATATCGGCTCGCCCGTCGAGACGCCGTGTCCGCAGAAGTGAAAGATCGCAAGGTTCTCCGGATCGCTCGAAGCTCTTCGCGCCCAAGCGAGGATCGCTTTCGTGGTCGCGTCGATCGTGCCGTTGGGAAGCGCTTCGGCGTGCTTCGCTCTCGCATGCGAAAAGACGGCCGCATCGATCCCGCTGGAAAGGATCAAAGATACGCTCTTGAGAGGGCGATCCGGATGGTCGAACTTGTCCAGGAACCAGCCGGCGAGCGCTTCCGCCGAGCGCGGAGGCGCTGAGAGCTGGTCCATATCCGCGGAAAGCTCACGGTCTTCGTTCGCGCCGCCCTGCAGAGCATCGTAGTGGCCGATGCCGATGATTATGACGTGCGTTCCGGCCCCCGGAGACTGATCCTCGAAAACGAGCGCTCGATCGACATTGTCCGTCATTCAACGATTTATCCGAAAATTTTCCGGTGCAGGACCGCTCGCAACCGTCGCGGCCGCTCCGTCGGCAAGGAAATAAAACAAAGGACGGCCTGGCGGCCACCACAACCATAAGTTCTAGTAGAACCGATAGGATTACTCAATCCTTGTCGTGACGGGCGGTTAATTCTCCACCGTCTTGACGATCTCGTCGCTCGCAGCGACCGGGCTCGCCCTGGGGGCGCCGAGCGGATCGAAAACACTCACCCCCCCAGCACGCGACGGATCGCCCTGCCAGTGAAAATCAATGTCGTTCTAGGTACCAGCGCCGTCGGGCTTGCGGTCGCTACTCTGCTTGCCGAACGTGGTGAAGCGGTGCGGCTCATCACCCGCAGGGGCACGGGCCCCGACCATCCGATGATAGAGAGGATCGCGGCTGACGCGACAGATGCCGAGCGCTTGAGTGCGATCGCCGACGGCGCAGCGGTTCTCTACAACTGCGCCAGCCCGGCCTATGATCGCTGGCCCATCGACTGGCCGCCGCTGAACGCCGCGATACTGACGGCCGCGGAGCGCAGCCGCGCCGTGCTCGCCTCATACTCCAACCTCTACGGCTATGGGCCTGGCGCCGGCGTCATGTCCGAAGAGACCCCCTTGCCGCGGCGCACCCTAAGCTGCGCATTCGCGCGGAGATGTGGCGCGACGCGCTTGCGCTCCATGAAAGCGGGCGCATCCGTGTGACCGAAATCCGCGCGAGCGATCACATCCAGCCGAACTCGATGGTGAGCCTGGCGATGTTCAAGCCCATGCTGGCCGGAAAGCGCGTCGTTTCGCCCGTACCGGTCGACGTACCCCGCACCTGGACTTCGGTCCGCGACTCGGCTCGCCTTCTGACGACCGTCGCCAACGACGAGCGCGCGTTCGGCAAGGCGTGGCACGTGCCCAGCTACGAGCCCATGACCGCCCGCGAGGTCTACGGATTTCCAAAAGGCGATTTTCGGCGGGCCTGCGCCGATCATGATGCTGGGGCTGTGCTCAATTGTTGTGCTTCCCATTCCTTATAGGTCTGTCCGCCCGGCGTTTTCCATTCCATCGTGCCGTTCGCGGGCCGTCCGTTGACAACCGCCGCCGCGGCACTGGGGCTTTGAAGGCGTAATTCTTGGCGAACACGCACACTGTGCCCTGCGGCTGCAAGACGCCCTCGTTCCGAAGCTCTTGGTGAAGCTGGCCGTAGCTCGTCATCTCGGAGCCTACGCCTTCCCACGCGAGGCGCGCCGTTGATCCTGCTTCCACGACAAATTCGCCGTCCACCAGCACGGCTCTCGCTTTCACCCCGTGCTTCCTCGTTTCAAGGATGAACTCAGCTGAGGGCGCCCTCGCGGTTGGCGCCACCGTCGGCGTCGGCCGCGTGCGCTGAATGAAAAGGTCTACGCGCACCGCGGGCAGGAGAATAAAAATGTTCTCCAGGAAAGCCTCCATCTTCGAGACGTCGGCTTCGCTAAGAGTTGGACGAGGTGGACTGGTTCCGTTATCGAGTGGGGTTCGTCCGACGGACTTGGCCTGCTCGATCAGGCGCGCTTCCAAGTATCGTACATGAGCCTTGTTAAGCTTGTTGCCGGCGGTGGTCACGAGCACTGCCATACTCCACCAGTCCTTGGCGGCGTCGTGCGACTTGATCCGGCTGCCGATGTCCTCACTCTCACCAACGTAGGCTAAGGGCTCACCTTCTTTTTCGCCTAGGAGAAGGTAGATGCCGCCGTAACCTGCTTCGGTGCGGGCAAGTGCTTGAGACAACTGAGTCCGCGGGACCAAAAGGACATGCCCAGTCCAATTGAACATCTCAGCCGTCAGCATCCCGTCGGGTTGCCCGTTGATGTAGTGCAGTTCCAAGCTACGACCGTGGGCCGGCGACGTCATGCGTAGTCTCGTGTTGAAAGTTTGCTATGAGAGTTCGATTTTAGTGGCGTCTACAATGCGTCGATATATTTGTATAATTGTCGGGAAAACGGTTTCGTCGAGCGACGTTTCAGGCGACCGACTTATCCTTTCGGTTGCGCTTGCGTTTCTCGGATTTCAGTCGCTTTTCGTACGCCTTCCAGCCCCCGGCCGGTGGCCTGACCTGCACGAGGAGTGCCACGGCATCATCAAAGTTCATAGGAATGCGTAGCGGCTTTTCGTGCCTCGCCTTGGCGCTCAACGATAGATATCCTTTCGATGACCTATGTCGAGAATGACGATCTGGTGCGGATTGCCACGAACTGAGTACAAGATTCGATAGTCTCCCTGCCGGACACGATAGACTGGGTGCTCGCCGTCTGTGACCGCATGGAGCTTCTTACATCCTGGTGGCGTTGCGTTCGACGTGAGGGCCTCTACACGTTGTTTGATCTGCACACGAATCTTTGCCGGCACCGCCGTTTCAAGAAACTTAAGCGCGGCCTCACTGTATGCATATCCGTAGAGTTCCCCCGACATTCTCATGTCTCTAGACGCGCCAGCCTCTCGATAAGAGCCGTGCCGGAGATGATTTTCTCCTCAGACAGTCTCTGTCTCGCGATCCGCGTATCAAGCTCGTCTTCCGCCGCTTCCAGTGCCAAGTTTTCGATGTTGTTTGCGGCGTCGATCAGCGTGCGAACGTCCCTCAGGAGTCCTTCACCGAGCGGAAGAGGGTAGCGCGATATGCGATCTGGCGTGGCCTTCATTCCATAGTTGAAGCGCCAGCGCTCCGATCGGATCACAGCGGCAGCAATGTAAAGATGCTCGACTGTGGCTCCGACCTTCGGAACCAATATGAGGCAATCGTCGGTCACCCCACACGGCCATTCTTGCACAAGCGCATGACCGATCGTGCCGGTGCTCGGAACCGTGACGAACGGGGGCGCCAAGAGCTTTCCAAAATCATAGAAGCCGTACCACCCGTTGTTGGTGCCCTGCGAGGAGATGATTAGAGACGAGCCGGGGCGAAGATCGCGTTTGTTGTGAAGGTCTTTTTGACCATAGACGACGTCGAAATAGCCGCCGATAGTCGCGTCGCTGATCGGCACTCGCCCAAGCCGACGGCGCTCGCGGATCGATTCGACCTCCATTTTTCCGGCGTCGATATCAGCTCGCATTTCCACGAGGCGATGCGCATAAGCAACTGTGGCAGCAGATCGGCTGCGCGTCAGATAATAGACTTCCTGAACTACTTCCTCGTCGGAAAGCTTATTGGCCGGTACATAAAGACCCGGTCCCCAATCATCCCCAAGCTCGGCCCAGCCGCACAAGCCACCTATGGTCTCTTTGTTGTGGTAAGCCTTCTCAACCGCTGGAATTTGGCTGCCAGGTACAGGCGTGCGCACCTGTTTGATGACCCGAAACCCGTCGTTCTTCACCTTGGCGAAGTAAACCTGCCTGTTCGCGCGATGCGGAACGCCCTTCGTCATCAAGAGAACGGATGCGACCGAGTCCGCATAGGGGTGCCACAGTTCGCGTTCGAAGCTGATTATGCCGTTGATGGTATGTTTGCGCTTCAGGTTATCGCGCCAAGACTGCCTGTCCTTCTTAACGAGCAGGCTCGTCGGCACCAGAACGGCGAGTCGACCGCCTTGCTGAAGGCCCTCCAGGGACCGTTCAACGAATTTCTCTGAAGGAGTGTCAGTTTTCTTGTGCGGGAACGGCGGATTGAGTAGCGCAACCGTCGCCTTTCCGATCGGAAATTCTGGCCAAGTGAAGCAATCAGCGCGATGGACGCCGGTCGTGCCGTCGCCACGTAGGATCATGTTGGCGACGCAAAGGGAAGCCGTCACGGGCTCCTTATCGATCCCGATCAATTTCTTCTTAACGAGCGCACCAAGCTGCGAGCGCGACAGCTTCTTTTGTGTCAGGATGCGGTTCATGGCGGCGATCAAGAATCCGCCGGTGCCGCAGGCGCAATCCAGCACTACGTCGGTGGGGCTAACATCGGTCATGTCAGCCATCATTTCCGCGACATGGCGGGGCGTGAAATACTGACCGATTGTATTGCCGCCAGTGTATCGGAAGAAGGTCTCGTAAAGCTGACCAAGATAGTCATGTTCAGCAGTCAGCACATGGACGTTCAACCGCTCCAAGATCACCGCAATTCGACGCGCGTGCCTCGCAAGTTGATCGTTCGCCTCATCAACGCGGAGGCTCTTGGCCAGGTCTGCTTTGCCGGCCTTGATGAAGGCATCTCGACAAGCCTCGTTGATGTCGCGAAGGATGTGGCGCGCATCACGCCGAATCTCCCCCTTAGAGAACCAAAGGGCGAGCATGATCGCAGCGACCGCCGCCGGCCGAAACTCGTCCTTGATGCCGGACTCGCGTAGGAGACGGTTGATTTCGTCGGCGCGCGCCGCAAGCACCTCTGCCGGCGGTACGCTTGGGCGCAACTCAGACGGTGCCGACGGTGGTATCAACCGCTCAATGTCGGATAGATTCGGAATCCAGGTTATAGGATCGCCGTCATACGTAACCGGCGTCCAAGCCGAGCCGGTCCACTTCAGCACACGCAGTTTGAAGTTATCTTCGTCGACGCCAGCCAGGGCTATCGCGAGAGGCGTGTACCCTGCATCAATGCTTGCGCGACCGTAGACCTCGGTAACCTCACGCACCGCCTTGTTAAGACTTTCCGCGTCTGGCTTCACCTCGATGACTGCGAGCGGTTGAAGTGTCTCGCGGTTGATCAGAAATGCCTCTGGCCGTCCATCTCCCTTGCCGGACTTGCTAACGCCGCGAAGAATTTCGGCGAGTGCCGGATAGTCCTTATACTCATGCTGGCGCAGCAGTTCCCCGGCGGGCGGGCGTCGGGTGTCCCACCCTTGCGAACGAAGAAGCTCAATCAGAAGATCTTCAGCGCGGACTTCGGCCACGCGAGCAGGTTTAGCAGCCATGTTAAGCCTGCCTGGGGTGAGCGACAGTGCGATGGGACGCACGGCGCACTTCACGACCGCGATAAGACCGCGACGCCTCTGTCACACGTTGAGCGGGCCTATGTAGTGTTTCGTCGAGCATTTCCTGCAAAGCCTTACCAGTCATCTTCTTTACGGCGCGTGAATGCACGGCACCGCCCGCATCTCCCGGAGCCGTCCTTGTGCCGCCACCACGCCTCTGAGTCGGGTCGCTCGTTGCCGGCCTGCCGTTGGTTCCACCGGCCTCGCCGTCGACACTTTCGCTGAGCCGATCGCTGAAGACCGGTTCTCGAAGCGCATACCGTATACGATTCATCATGAACCAAGCCGACCGATAGGAACCGAGGTGAAGCGTGCGCTGCATTCGGAGCGCGCTCATACCCTTATTGGTAGTGCAGAGCATCCACCAAGCCGTTAGCCACTTCCGCAGCGGGATTTTGGAGTCCTCGAAAATCGTGCCGATGGTGACCGTGAACTGGCGGCGGCAAGCACCGCACTCGTACAGCCCAGCACGGACCTTCTTGGCGGGGTTTGCCGGTATCGCGTAAATGGGCCTGTGCTCTTCGTTCGGGCAGTGCGGGCACGTCGGACCGTTGGGCCAGCGTACCCCCTCGAGATACTGGCGCGCGGCGTCGTCCGTGCCGAAGCGCGTCGTGAACGGCTTAATCGTGAGGTGCTCGGAGGCGGCGAGCATGGCGAGGGTCCATCATCCTGTGATCGAACCCTATCGATCGGTCCTGCCTTTGGCAAGTGCATAAGCGCAACAGCGCGCCCCGACCTGCCGGAGGCCGGCTACTCGTGTCGCCAGACCCCCACTGCGCTGATCAGCAAGATCACTGCAAGCAGCGGCGGCAGCAGGGGGCATGGGGCACTAACCGAAGAGCCTTGCGCCTGCGGTCAGGGGAAGTTGCCCTCCCCATATAGGGCATTTTCAATTCTTACAGCCAAAAATGCGAGAACCGCTTGTGCCACAGTCGTTTCTCGTAGGAAAATAATTCGAAATAAATCCCGGAAAATTCCATTTTCGTCATCGCCGGTGAGGATTTGTCCAGGCGAGTGTCCGATTAGCGATTGACCCTTGCATGCACGGGATCAGACCGCTGAGCATGTTCTCTGGGACAGCCTTGTGCCTGGATCATCAGAGTGGCGAGGTGAGTGCCAGCATCTTTAGGGAAGTGTACCATAGAGGATAGCCTACCAAGACCGGTAGGCGTCTCCTTCTCACCTCTGTTTGCGGGCATCACCCCAACGATATTCCACTGCCTTGCCGGCTTCGGCTTCGTGAGTGGCACGATCCAGCCGGTGCGGATTGCCTTGCGACGAACGCGCCGGAACTGCTCGCGAGGCCATCCAAATTTCTCTCTCAATCCATCCGCGACCAAGAACCTGGCATTCGGCCCGTTTTGCGCCTGCAACCAAGCTATTAGCGTGGTGAAGTAGGGGTCTTGAACCATGTCGTCGAGTGACGCCGCGCTCAGCCAAGCTCCATGGCGTCCGATGCGGTTGGTGCCTTCCATCGTGTACTTCCAGGCGGACCTCGCGACGTTGACCACCTCGTCGGCATCGAGAGGAGGAATGCAGGAGTCCTCGTTGAACGACCTCGCCACATCGAGCAGGTCATCGAACGTATCGCAACTGTGTGCATCGCGCATGCAATGTCGCCATAGCAGTTTGTTCCGTTCGCCCTCGTGTGAGCCTGCGGCGCGCATGATCTCCGGGCCACCAGGCTTTCTGCATGAACGGCAGGTTGGGCAAATCGTCCAGCGTACCCTGAACAATCTCATAGGCCATGCGCTTGCCCTCTGAGGGCGGCGCAACAACATACCCGTCACCGAGTTGGTCGATCGCAAGCTCGTTTCCCCAAGGTCGGATTTGGCGCTTCTCTCCCCCATGCCGATACCACGCTTGGAAGTTTCCTGAGCCGGTGCGGACCACAAATGGCGTCGCGCCGTGGCGCGCCAAGGCATCGCCAAGAACACGTTCGTCTTTGCAATCGACGTCCAGGATCGTCAGGCCGGTGATACGGCCGCAGGCCAATCCGAACGCGCTCGCATCGGCGAATTGCTTCACAAGCTTTTCGCTCCTCAAGCTTCCGACCTTCATATATCCGCGGATCGCAGGTCGCTTATCGTTGCCGATGACCTTGACCGGGAACGTCGGAAGCCCACGGGCGGCATATTCCGGCTGCCACTTCGCAAAGACGCCCATCGCCATAACTTACGGCTCCTGGGTGAAGCCGTTGACAACAAGCGCTTGGATTTCGTCGGCCCGCCAAGCGGTGATGCGCGGTCCCAGCTTGACGGGCTTCGGGAAGCGGCCCGACTTAACGCCGGCCCACCAGGTGGACTTGCCGACAGGGATGGGACCAGCCGGGGCGAGGACCGCCGAAAGGCGCAGGAGCCGGTCATTCGAAGGCGGCGAGTTCAAGGGGCACCTCAATGCTCTGATGAGAAGGAGGTGCCTTATCGATTAGACGCCGATCGCCTTGGACGAACTCGGATAACCGCTGTCCGATTTCGGAGAACTTGCGCGGCTCGCTAAGCCGATTTCGGATTGGTGCTGTCTGAAATCGCACAACGACCGAGAGCGTTGTGAGACAGCTTGACCTCACCATTAGAGAAGGGAGTTGGACTTGACAGAGAACTTTGATTGGACGGCTAACGATGAGCTAGTCTCAGTCCGAAAACAGAATGCGATCGCGGTTTATCTCTCCACGACCGGCACGGTCGTCGTTCGACAGCAGGGAGCGCAACCGGGTTCAGATACGTGCATCCATCTAGCCGCGCACCTTGTGCCGGACCTCATCGACCGGCTGGAGGACGTTTTCTGCTCGGCCGTTTCGCCGGGCTGACGTTTGATTGGCCGTCACCATCCTCTTCCGGTGGCGGCCAATCAAGTTCCTCCATCGCCGTTCTTAGGCATTTCAAGACAGTCTCCTGGCTGACAGTCGGAAGTCCCTTGCGCTCGAGGTCATCGACTATGTCTCTGGTGGCCACGTTTCTCAGTGCCCGCGGGTTGTAGGTATAACCTGCAACCGCCATTCCCAGGACCAGCGTTAATAGGGATTGACGTTCTTTGAAGTTTGGCGGGGGATCGTCCGCCAGCTTTTGCCGGTCTGCTTCCAGCTCGGCCACGCGAGCGAGCAGGGCCTCTCGGCTTGAAGCGAGATCAGGGCGCCGGCGGACTTTTGGATAAGACCTCGTGATGCACGCTCTCAGGGGATAGTTGATCCGCAATCCCATGCGTTTCGCCCAAGGGAGAAGAGTGGGGGAGAAATCTTGTCCGGAGAGCCGGGCAGCAATTCGGTTCCGCAGTGGCGCTCGATGAGTGTGCGCGTCCGCTGAACGACCCGCTGAGCGGAAGGTATTTCGATCGGCTCGCTCGGGTCGCACTGGTGAATCAAGGCAGATGATTCGAATGCCGTCCAGAACGGCATCTTGCACCAGACCCCGTAAATATCCTCGACCAGGTCTTCCTCTTCTTCTTCGTACCACTCTTGAGACATCTGCTTCCGGAAGGTTGCTCAACTTTCGGTGGGATAGAGCACCAGCTGCGGACGATCAACTACGGAATCGAATCAACGACACCGGCTGGGGGCTCAGATGTCTTTCCCGCTTCCGACCGCAAGCCGGACTGCGGCAGGGGACCGTTAAACCGTCCAGGTTCTCCGGCACTGACACTATCGAAGTGCTTCTCCAACCAATGCGATCTGTTGCTGCATCTCTCGGTCGCCAGCCAGCTTGTCTTCAGCCTTGGTCAAGATTTCGCGCAACCGGTTGTGTTGGTGATGAGTAAGCTCGCCTCCTGCGCTAAGGTAGTTCATCACGCCACCGAAAATAACGCCATAGGGCTGAGCAGAGATGCGATTGCGGCGCTCTTCCATAGCGATGGCTTCCGACAATCTTTCGAACGCCTCATCGAAGGAATCCTTTACAGGCTCGCTCGGTGCCATCATGCGGTTAAGCAGAATCTTGCCAAGCGTGGTCAAGGGAAAGGGGTGGTGTTCGACCGCGACTGCATGCCGGGCGTGGGTCACTGCGTCCTCCAAGTACTCTGTCCCTTCGCCAGGGTTGCTCGATCTCTGATATCTGGCAAGGTTGAGTAGTGCTACCTGCTCCCAGTATCGCGAGTTCCACTCCCATGACGGCTTTACGTCATCATAGAATTTCTCGGCGTTTGATCCCAAGAACTTGCTCACCACGGCGTCATAGTCGAAAAGTCGTCCTGAGAGACGTGGCTCCGGTGCTCGAGCGATGATCGTTTCCCGGTTCACCCAAGGGCCCAGTTCTTCGGCCAAGTTGACAAAAGTCGTGAGCATCCGGTCGGGATCTTTACTGGCGAAACGCTCCAGTATCTTGTCGGACAAGGTGGAGTTTTCCGGGATCACGAAGCGCTTGCTTTCGTCATAAAAATCTAATGGCAGAGGGCTATTGAGTTCAAATTGGGCAGTTGCTCTCGCCGAGCCGAACGCTTTGATCAGGATCTCATAACGCACGCCACCGTAGAAGCAATGCTGCGCGAGCGCCGCTCCGAGATACCTGTCGAGTGCAGGCCCGCCTGCATCGGATACGATGCTGTCAACGATGCGGTCGAGCGGTCTAAAGTCGTTGAGGATGCGACAACAGGCGACGGCGATGGGGTCGTTCTCGATCTTTTTGGCGAACTCATCTCGTCTCTTCAGGACGGAATCGTCACCGATCGCACCCGCATCTGCGTACCGGTCGATCAAGCGGCGCGCCTCCACAATCGACATCGACAGTTTGCCGGTCTGGTCGTACTTGAGTCCAGCAAGCACCTGCTTCAAGTAGGTCATGCGATAAGCGCGTTCGGCGCCAATGAAAACCACATCAGACTTTTCTAGGCGGTCCAGCAGGTCAGGCAGTGCCGTCGCTTGCTCGGCGAGGTTGTCGATGACTATGGCAACCGGCTCGTCGATTAGATCGATAACATCCGAAGTCGTGTTGGCAATCCGACTTAGAGCAGAACACATCAGCGTCCGGACGCCACGCTTCGCCAGCTCAAATGCAATACGACGCAGCACGGTCGATTTCCCGGCTCCTGATATTTCGGAGAGGATCACCAGTCGAGCAAACCGCAGAGGATCTGACAACCTCTTCTCGATGTCGACAATGATCTCGGACACGATAGTGCGAGCGATGTCTCGATTGGCCTCGAGGTCCCCCCAACTTGGGAAATGCCCATACATGAAGCGCGAGCTTGACGAGGGGGAGGTGACGCCCGGAACCAATTCAAAGTCGGAGCTGAATGACATGGCAACGGATTTGCTTACCCCCGGGGGGATAAGCTGGCGCATCGCTACAGGGATTAGCTCTGCCGGCGTGGGTGGATTTGGCAGGATAGACTTGCAGTACTCAAAGAAGTCCTTTGAGTACCCAACAAAATGCAGAAGGCCGTGCTTTTCGCAAAGCATTGTCGCAATGGGATCGTCCGCTTCAACCAGGATCGAAGGTCCGCGGTCGTCTCGTGCGCTGTCACCGGTGCGGAGGGCTAGATAGTAGTCCAGATCAACTTCGTCCAATGTGCTGCCGGCGATGATCATGGGCTCCGACAGCATGCGCTGCGTCAGAACCGTCATCCAAGCATTCACCTTCGTCGTCTGGCTTACATACTGGTCTCGCGAAAACACATAACCGCGCTCTGGAGAGCCCACAAACCCATGGAGATGGATAATAAAGAGTTCTTCGAGGCTCTGGGAATCTGTGTACACGTCATTGAAGTGCCTGACTATCGCTCGCTGGAGAGCGCGTTCGTCCCTATACAGGTTCTCCAGCACGTCATCGACGTTCCAAGTAAACACCCGTCGCCACAAGAAGGACGCCATCAGCTTGGCGGTGTCGCCCGGGGTTGAATTGACAAACCGGTCTGTAATCAATTCCTTGACCTGAGCGGGCGTAAGCAACTGATAGAGGCGTTGCAGGCTACTCTTCTTCGCCTTCGTGGCTGTAGCGAGATCGCCAAGAAGTTGATCGCCGCTTGGTAAAAGCCCTTTGGCGTTTTTCGAGTCCATGCTGAAGCCGGCGCCCAGCAGAAGGTTGTACTGTCCTGCGCGCAATGACGAGACAAAAGCAGCTTCCTGCTTTCCGGTAATGTTCTTGAATGGCATCGATAACTCCCCGGTGATGAGGGTAATTGCCCAAGCGAAAGATCAGGAATCCTAGCAATATGCAGATCGACTTAACACCCGCAATCTGGTCGAGATTGGCCCCAAGGCCTTTAAGCTTAGACCGCAAGCGGAACATACGCGAGGCCCTGCGACTGACCCATACCGGCGGGCCACCATGGTCTCTCGTCGCCGATGTGACCGGATCATTGTTCAGGTCTTCTTGCGCTTCATCGTCGATGAACTCGGTGTCCAGGCCATCCACGAAGGCATGCAGGTCGGCGAGCGTGATCTTAGCGCCGCGCGACAGCGATTTGAGCGCATCGTAAGCATTCGGATAGCCTTTGCTGCGCAGAATCGTCTGGTATGCTTCGGCCAGCACCTCCGGGTGCTCAAGGAGGGCCTGGCGGATCTTGCCGGCATCCGGTGAGACCTTCTTCATGCCGGCGCGCAGATTTTCATACCCGACCACGCAGTGGCCGAAGATCGTGCCGAACATGCGCGCGACCGTCGTGTCCGACAGGTCGCGTTGCAGGCGGGATACCGGAAGCTTCCGACAGCAGCCCTCCATGAGCCAGTTGGCGGTCTGGAGATTGCCCTCCGCGTTCTCGAAATTGACCGGGTTGACCTTGTGCGGCATCGCTGACGAGCCGACTTCGCCCGAGACGGCCTTCTGCACAATCCATTCGTCGCTGATGTAGCGCCACATGTCCTGCGTGACGTCTACGAGTATGGTGTTGATGCGCATGATGACTGCAAAGAGCTCGGCATAGGTATCATGCGGCTCGATCTGCGTGGTGAGCGGATTAAACGCGAACGAGACATGCGTGCCCTTTCGCAAGTACGTGCCGTCCTCGATGAAAGCCCGAGCGAACTGCGGCCAGCCGAGCTTGTTCTGGAGATCGATCGCCGCGACCCGCGGAGCATGATGCTGGAAGGATTTACCGAGCAACTCCCCCCTATCGCGTGCAGGGGGACGCGGCGTCCTTCCGCGCGACTGGCTCAAATCCCGACGATGAGCCCAGTCATCCGACGCAGAGTTGGGTCATGAAACCGATGAACCATACTTCGTTCGGTAGACGTCGATATAGTCCCGGTCCTGGCAGATGCACCGAACCGGTCTCGGCGCTCGCTTCAACATGGGAAAACTGATGCGGCCAGGTAAAGCGCGCATCAGGTCCACCACCGAACGCGTCACGGGCTTCGCCGTCCGAACACCCGGCGTCGACGCGACGATCTCGGCCGCGAGCATCACGCCGGCCAGCGCCGATTGGAACGCCATGGGCACCTCGAGTTCGGGACCCGCACCGTCGGCAGCCCGCATGATGGCGTTGCCGCAAATCGCCTTCTGACGAAACGCACGAAGCGGCAGATCGGCAAAAGGCAGAAGGGCCTCCGCGTTCGTACCGATGTTGGCGGCAATCTCGCGCACGAACTGTTCTCCGACAGGCATGCCCAGGTGGAGCATGGAGCGCACACGCAGGATCTGTTCCTGCGTCCGGAACCCCAACTCCTCAGCCACGATTTCGTCCTCGTTACGGCGCTTGCCGGTCGGCAGATACAAGCAGGCCAGACACGCCTCCTTGTCGTCGAACCCGTGTCGCGAAATCCCGAGGTCGCCGGCCTGCGTCCATGCATTGCAGACGCGACGCGGCAACGAACTCTGGACCTGGACGCGGTCGCGCACCGTATCGAGAGCCACCGCGACGCGATCGAAACGATGATGCCCCATGCGCTCCACGTACCCGGCCCAGGACGTCGCGAAGGTCTGCGCTTCGATGCCGCAGTCCTTGAGGACCGAAGCCGCCAGCGCGACTTTGGAGACGTCCACGTCGGTCATGGCGGTGAGCAGATAGCGCTGCAAGTTGGTCAGCTCGACCGTTTCGAGGTCGATGAGATGGAGTTCGCCCTTCACGCTGCGAAGCCGCGACATCGACCAAACGAACGCGTTTCCGATCGCGCCGACCCCGACGAGCTGAACCACACCGAGATCGAGTCCGGCATGGATGTCGTCGTTGGCGGCGAAATCCCCCATCTCGAAATTGAGCAGCGAGAACGTCACGTCGGTATCGAGGCTTGGCTTGGCGATCCACCGTGCGAAGACCGCCCGGAAGACGTTCGCCATGGCGATGCAAGCCGCCGCGCCGGCCGCAAAAGGGTTACGACTGCCGCCCGAGCAGACCGGAGCGAGGGTCGAGACCCGGGCAATCCAGCGATCGGACCCCATGTAGACCGTGGCGTCGGTCTCGAGCTTCGTACCGCCGGCGACAACGGCCACGTGGAGCTCGGCCCCGACTTCCGACACGACCTCCAGGTTAGGATTTATGGTCCGCATCAGCTCGATCAGTTCGTCCGCCAGCGCGTCGGCGCCACCGAGCGTCAGCACGCGAACGCGGGGATAAAGCCGGGCGATGAGACGCGCCGCCATGTCGAGAGACGCGAGGCCTTCCGCGGAAGTGGCTGCTTGCGAATCGAAAGCAAGCGTCACCACAATCTCGCCCAACCGGCGCTCGAAGGCGTCGGCGTCGAAATCGCGCAGGACCTGCGCGGCGCTCTGGCGCGCGCGGTCGAAGAAGGGAGCCAGACCCATCGTCAACCCTCCACTATGTTGAAGATGGCGGCGGCGGCGCGCGCGTCGACCTGCTTCCATTCGGGGCGCGTGCCGGGCTTCCACCAGGGAAGCGACGTCAACCGGTAGGTCGCGCAGCGGGCGATGGAAAAAGGATCGCGCGCGAAGTCCGGCACCACCAGCGAAAATGCGCCGAGCGCCGTCGCGATCGCATATTCGTCGTCCGTCTCGCTGTGGAAGGCGTGCGTCGGATGGCTATGGATCTGCGCCAGCAGCCGCAGCTCGCTCTTGTAGAGATGCATGTTGATGCGCTGCAGCTCGGGGCCCGGCACCGTGACGGCGAGACCGTGATCGCTTCGAATGCCCTGCTGCTGCGGAACGATCGCCTCGCGGACATGAAAGAGCTGGCCTTCCTGCACGCCTGCCCAGAGCGCCATGCCCTCGAGCCCGCGCATGCCCGTTGCGGCAAGCTGCGCGTGGGTACGGGTCACCACGAAACGCGGCAGCATCACCGAAGTGACCTCCGTCAAGGAGACTTTCATGCCGGAATCTCTGACTGCCCGAGCGCGACATTGACCATGAACTGGAGTTGGTTGAAAGGCGCGGCACCATAGCGCCACACCGTTTCCAACAAGGCGAAAAGGCGCCCCTCGCCGGTATTCCGATGAAGCTCCCATGGATCGCCCGAATGGGCGGGATGCTCGTGGTAGGCCCGCGTGCCGGGCAGACAAAGGAAGCCCGGCGCCGTCGCCATATGCGGATAGTGCTGGTACAGGTTGATCCGCTGCGGAGGCATTTGCGCGGCAACATCTGTCGGGATGGCGGGGTCGACCGGCAGCAGCCGCGGAAGATGCGTCATCATCTCCGACGCAGCCAGCTCCCGATCCTCAAAAGGGTCGACAAAGGTGATCGCCAAAGGCCGGACATCGTAGTCGGTGAAGTCCGCTTTGAGCGCGAACGGGATGACCCGAGGCCTCATCCCAACCGTCGCGAAGGCGACTTTCACGTACGGAAACTCAGCCGTCATGATCCACCAGCCGCGCGAGATCAGCGTCTGCTCGATCTCGTGGAGCTGGCCGACTTCGCGCGCGAACTTGCGCCGACTGACCTCGCTGTCGACCGCCTGCATCAGCCTGCCGCTCCGGTCTTGAGGCTCGCAAGCAGTGTCGCCCCGTCCTTGATGCCGAGCTCGGCCAGCGTCTTCGACACGTCCAGCATGTTGCCGGGTTCGTCAGTCACCTGCCAGGCGTCGACAGGCTGGCCGGTGTTCTCGCTCTCCTTGAGCGCCTTCTCAAACAGCTTGATCAGCTGCTCAGCGGGCTTGCCTTCGACCAGGGTGGGTTCGCCGTTGATCACGAACGTGACGTTCAGCTTGTTGGGCATTTGACGGTCGCGGGAATGAATGCGCTCGATCTTGGGGCCTGCCAAATCGATCGTTCCGCCACGGGGCACGACGATTTCTTCCTGACCGATCACCTCGACCACGATCTCGCGGTCGTCCGCGATCTTGCCGTAGGTGCGCACGTCCGCCTCGGCGATGGTCGGGGAACCCCACTCCCAGCCGAGATCCTCCACGGTGAACTCGAAGACCCGGTCGCTCTTCATGGCGCGGAAGTTCGGCTTGGCGTCGCCGCCCAACTTCACGGACGCCTCGAGGCCGACCGAACTTGTGTAGCCATCGTTAATCTGGATGAGGCAGTAGTCGGCTGCCGGGTTATGACCCGAATGCGAGCGGACTTCGCGGCCGCTCATCTCCTTGTTTTCGCTGTGGTAATCCACGCCCTCGACTTCGAACGCATACTTTTCCTTCAAGTCACTCATCGTCGTACCTCCCGCCAAAATCTAACGTTACTGTGCCTCAGCTCCAGGCCGTCCAGCAATGGAGTGTCTAGGCTTTCGATTTCGGGCATGGCCTTGCCCGCGATGCCTTGCAAATCTCCATACATGCCGATCGTGGACTCAATGACACTGGTCAATTGACTTTCTCGCTTTGCCCAAACTCGGGTCATGAACTTGCGCTCTTTGTCCAGCTCCTCACGCATGTCGTTGAAGCGCTCAACGATAGGGCCGACGAAAGCGGTGTAGTCATCCAGATCAACCGCCATGTTATTGAAAGAGCGAAAATTCTCGATAGCAGCAGACTTTAAGAGCGGCCCCTAACCTCAAACAATCGAAAGAAGTACAATACCATTTCATAAACCACCAAGATGGCGGGCAACCGCAGGATGGAGACCGACGCCGCCAGTGACGTTGATCGCCGCGTCAATTCGAGATCGCTGCTCGCGGTCGGTGTCCGTAGGCGCGGAAGACAATCACGTTAGTCCGAAAGGAGAAGATAAACTGGTCAATTTAGGTCGAACACTCTTTGAACGTGAGCAGATTGTCGTTCCAAATCCCATCTGCATGAGTCTGAATGAACTTCCGACCCGTCGGGCTCGTTCGCACGGCGATCCAAGCCGTCGAATGACCTTCCTGGGTGTAGAACCTGTGCTGCTTCGTCTCGATAAACCGAATGACGTTCTCTACGGTATCCTGCCATCTGCGCCCGTCAGGCTTGGGCCCACCCACATTTGTGATGTGCTCATGTGGGCTCATGCGATTCGGTTTTTGAACGCAATCAATGCGGTAGTCGGCCATTGTCTTACTTTTCCTCAGACATTTTGGAGGGCGAATGACCGCGCAAAACGGGCCGCGTGCTGCCACGAAGGTCTGGAGCGTAGCTCTATCTGCTCGCCTTCGCGGAGTTCAATCGCAGCAGGGATTATCAAGCCCGCGTAGCAGTCTTCGGTATCCTTTCATCATAGAAAATAGCCTGAACCTGACGTCATGCCGACGATCTCATCGGTTTGGGCCTGTCCAGTGCGATCAAGTCGAACGAAAACAGATGGTAGAACAATGACTCAACACCGCTGCCGCCTTGGCAGTCGTGCGACACAAGCCACTGTCAATGGAGTCGATGCTCCGCGGTCCGCCTGCTCACATTTGAATCAGTACCACGCGCAGGATGCATTTTTTCGGCGTCTTCGTGCCAGTCTCCGCTGGCATTCGTATCAAGTTCAATGCAAAACATTGATCCGGAGCATGGGATGATGCCAGATGCCGAGCCGGCACTCTATGTTGGTGCGGTCGCCACGCTTATTGCCAGCAATGACGAGGTAGTTGCAGCGTTGAATTCCATGCCGCCCCTAACCGTTTCGGCTGGCATGGGCTGGGTTTGCGCCACATAGGCTGCTGCGACGCGCGCCAGCCTCTGTGCGATTTGGTTAAGCTGCGAGTGCACCGAGCTCGAACCTAAGGGCGTGGGTTATCCGTTCAATCCTTCGCTTTACTGGGGGAGAAATCGAGCAAGCGGTACAGGTTGGCTTGCGTAAACAACCATTGGTAAATGACCGCAAGCTTGCTTACACGGCGGTGAAAGCATATGGCTCGATCCTGCATCATTTCTCTTGGTGCCATAGCCCTCATAACATTGCTTCCATCTTCGGGGCCGAGAGCGCAGCAGCAAATTCGACCGGCGCAAGTTGACGGCCAGAACCAGGCCGTACCGCAATCGACATCCCCTGAGCCACGACCGGACCCTTCGACTCAAAAGTTCGCGGCGCCTTCGACGGACGCTAGCTCTCCTGCGAGCGTTCAGACCAGGCCGAGCGATCCTCAGAAGCAATGTGTGAAACCGGGTGAGTTCATCATAGAGCTGCGATCGGATCGAAATCCGGTAGGCGCGCCTATCGTGTTGGCCACAAATTTTTGCCAACGAACCAGCGCATTGACGTCGGCGTGCGTGCACCGTTCGTCGATGGCGTCCGTTATTTCGCTGGCATCGACTACGGGGACGAAACCTATCTTTTCAAGCGACAGGACGTGGTCACGCACCGTGCGACGGACTCGGATGCACTGGTAAAGAAGCATCTGCTCGATCCCGACCAGACCATCGTCACGTTGAACATGGGTGACGATCTGGCTTGGTTCTGGAGCAAGGTCGATCTTTACCTCGACACCTGCAACAGCCCGGTCGGTCAGTCTCCTTGGCGCGTATCGTCCGTAAGTGTCCGCCTCAGTCCCTATTGGTTCAGCATTGGTGCCGCCCTTGTCAGGGTGCTGGTTCTCTACCTCTGGATAGCGTTCGCGCTTCGCAAGAAGGATCACACCTTTGGATCCTTCCTGCGCGCGTTGAACCCCAGACAGGTCTCGGCGGGTTCGGACGGAAAGGGAAGCCTGTCGACGTTCCAAGCATTGGCCTTCTCCCTGGCTCTTGCCGCTCTGGTCTCGCTGCTGCTGCTTCAGACAGCAACGTTGGTCGATCTCTCCGGATCGATCCTGACGCTCCTGGACATCAGCGGCATCGGCGCCACGATCGCCAAGGGAACGGATAGCCAGCGCAACACGCTGTCGGCGGAAAACCGGGCACGACTGCTTCGACGCAACTGGCTTCCGATGGCCAAGACGATCGTCGATCCGTCAAACGCGAGCTGGCGTGACTTTTTCTCCACGGACGGCGTTTTCGACATCGCTACCAGAGCCCCATTTTCGGGCTGGTCGTGATCGGAGGCTTGATCGCGGCAGGGGTGAATCGGCCTTCCACGTTCGTTGTCCCAGACACGATCCTGGGAATCGTAGGACTTAGCCAAGTCGTCTACATCGGCGGCAAGCTGGTGACACCAACCAACATCTCCGATCTTAATGCCGCAATCGCGGGGCTGCGTTCCGATGAACAAAAACTAAAGGCCGCCGTCGTCGGCCAAGCAGGGCCAGGTGGCGAGCCCGGCGGAAGCGATCCCTCTCGTCGGACAAAAGTACCTACGACGCGTAGCGTCAGAAGGCCAGAGACGTCGCAGCAATCTTCACGGACGCGACCGGCATTGTCGTTGCCGACGCATCGCTCGAGCCTGTGGTGATGTAATAAGAGGGACCGACATGGCTAAAGATATCCGGGTTTTCGGCGATGGTGCATGCAACGAAGGCGGCCTCCTGCCGGACGAATGTCTACAAGCTCCATCGGGCAACGCGGACTGGGCCAGAATCAATCATCGGCCCGAAGAAGCAGCTGGCGCTCTACGTCCCCCGGCATTGGCACGCCGATGCCCCGACACGACAATGGCAGCCGGGTGCGAACATGCTTTCCAACTAGGGCTTTGAAACAAAGACCTCCAGTGGGCCGACCTTAAAGCCAGCCTTTCCTTCCGTAGAAACAATGATCGGCGGGAACCCCTCGCACTTTAGTTCGAATTCAGCTACTAAATCCGGGCCCTCTGACGATTTTGTTTCTTTCCCCTCGGACTTCTTCGGCTTCACGCAGATCTGTGGCTCAACTTCACAGCTTCGATGGCGCTTTGACCCCTCGGCATCGACGTTCTTTGGGGGGTCTCGCGGTGGAGGTGGTGGCGGAGGTGGGGGCGGAGCATCTGGCGATCGCGCTACTGCAGCCTGCTGGAGCAAGCGGGTGGCAAGCTCAAAAGCCGCAGCGGACGACTCTGACTGCAAGGCCAGGTAAAGAGCGACAAATTCGTCCCTGTCGGGAAGGAGCAAGAACATCTTCCCGCCGAGCAGGTCAGCTTGTTCCTTTGTGAGAGATTGAGGTGTCTCGGCTTTCCTAACGGCGTCGAGCATGCACTTTTGCAGATTGCCTCCCATGAGGTAGCACTCGCAAACATGAACGTTGATGATGCCCTTGCCTGCGAGCTTGTCTATCTGGTTGATGGGAGCAAGGAGTCGAAAGGACTTGATCGATACCTCCGATATATCCAGAGAGCATGATGTGCCCTGGGTTAGGATTGCGTACTTCGTTGGACCGGCTGCAGGAGCGTGGCTGGGCAGCAAAGTGACCACGAAGCTCAGAACAGCGAACATGAAAGCCTTGTGGCTCATGATCTCCTCCCGTCAATGAACTTGCGTCTGAATGTGCTTGTGGCTCCTGTCCCGTGGGTCGGGCCTAATATCTCGAAGGATTATAAATCAATGTTTTAGAGGTGCGCAATCTCGGGTCGACGTTAAGTTGCATTGGTCCAAGAGTTATTGGCCTCGTGGGCGCAAACGACCTCCTACGTGAATGTGCGTGGAATCCTGGCGCCAGTATCGGAAGCGGTTCGACCAAACCGTCTGGCGAACAAGCTGGTTCTCGCGCAAGCCGAGTAACTCAAAGAACAACTGGTGGAGCTCGGTGAAGAGCCGCTGGACTTACGCGGCCCGCTGACGGGCGTGAAGGGTGCGCTCCCAGACCAATGCATGGCCCTCCGATGTTCTGCCCACTGGTTCGGAGTCGCGGATGCGCCGCGGCGTCGTAGGCCTGCCACGTCTTCAGACGCGCGATGTGCCTCTGCGTTTTCGCGACTGCGAGCCCGAACCTCCTTGCGTTCTGCTGTAGGCGAATGCTGTTGAAGTCCGCGCGGCTCCCCGCGTCGAACCGTAGACACTCTATTTTGCGGCGTTGGCTCCTGCCGTCGGTCCCTTGGCGGACCGGCCCGGCGGGCTTGTCTCGGCTCACAGGCGGCTGTCGGCGCGCCGCCTTCCTCACTTTCGGGCCGACATGCAGCTCGGGATTCCAACGCGGCCCGGGCACTCTCGGCCGGGCGGATTGGGCTGCGCTTGGGACCATGGCACGGCATGTGCGGCAGTTCTCCAACTCAGGGCGCCGGTTTGGCGAAGGATATCGGGATCGGTGACGGTCACCAATCCATGCACGAGACACTGGCCGGATTGCATAGGACCCCGGAGGGCAGCCCATCTTGCGCGGGCCAAAAAGGCCGACGGAGCAATGATCAAGATGAGCCAGTACGCTCCCAGGCTTATCGATCGGCCCACGAGCGGAGACCTGACATCTCGTCTGAGCGAAGGCATCGGTACCGAAGTCGCGGCTTGCTATCCAAGCAGGACGGAAAGCCTGGTATTGCTGAAAGGCAACTTCGGTTTCGTGAGCCTAAATCCGGGCTTCTGTTTCCTTCTCGGGGCCATCTACTGGCTGGCAGGGCTTGCAACGGTGCATCTTTGGCCGGACTCGCTCGTGCTCGTGCCGCTTCTTTTCGGCCTGGGCTTCTGGGCCTATACCAAGCGCCAAGAAGGAAACAGCAGAGTTGTACAGTTGATCTCCGCGGCCAACGGCGCCGTGCATTCGATGGTCGCGATCCTTGGGGCACTATTATTCAATTATCTGAACGGTTGGCTTCCGCCGTTCGGAGGCTGGCAGTTGCCTGGCATCGTCATCTTCCTCGCCGAGATGACGCTCGTCGGCGCGCTGGTCGGCGGCTACTGCTTTGGAATCTACCTCTATCTCACGTCCGCCCACTACAAGATGAATCATAACGACGCTTTCAGCTCCATGAGGCTCGATACCCATCGCAATTTCCTGCGGATGAGGATCACGGACGACGAGGTCAAAATTTATCCAGTCGGTCTTACGCGTGTCCCCAAGCGAAGCGAATGGCGCGTCAACACCGAGAAGAAGGGCTCGCCACCGCCGGCGTATGTCCCAGTCGACCCACTATCTCCGCATTTGATTGAGGGACCTATTGTCGTCAGAGCCCTAGGGCAGGTGATCACGGCAGCTACCGCCGATCAGAGTGGACAGGCCATCTCTTAAGGACGTCCTCCTGCGTACCGGAGCGAGAATCAGGGTTTTGCTACGCCTTTTGCGCGACGGATCGTGACCGAAGGCCGGGACCTTTTGACTGCCGGGATCACCCAATACGCAGGTTTTCTGCGGACATCTTGCCCGAGCTGTCTGTCTTGAGTTCGAAGCTGATCCGGGCCCCTTCAGCAAGCCCGGTGTAGCCGGCCTTCTCGACCGCCCTGATGTGCACGAATACGTCCGATCCGCCATCATCGGGCTTGATAAAACCGTAGCCCTTCGTCGCGTTGAACCACTTTACAATACCGGTCGCCACTACAATATCTCCAAATCAAACGACCGCGATCTACCTATTCTTTCCAGAAGGATCAAGACCATGCGCGATTGCCCGCGTGCGATCTGCGGCCGCACAAATAAAGTGCCAATCGCTTGGCGGAGGGGTTAGGCCGACCGACCTTCGCGCTCCATCGGCTGCCTGCGGCGGCAATGCCTGCGACGACCATTGCGACGTTGCGGCGCCGCGGAAAGCACTGGAAGCTTACTTGCGACAAGCTTCTCACTCTCTTCTTCGCGCGCTCGCTCCTGAGTGGCCAGTATGGCCGCCTGTTCCAGCGAATCAAGAAAGGCCCGGCCCTCTTCCATAATGATCCATTGGCCGGATTCCCGCGCAACCAGCTTCTGCCTGAAAATATCGAGGTCTGGCACCCGCTCTGCCAATCGCTTCATACGAGTCGTCCATTCCGGACCACTGGTGTAGAACACCGCTAGGTAATCCTTCAGGACAACAAGACTGGCTCGGCCCTCCGGTTGGCCGGCGAGAATTTTAAGTACCGAAAGCTGAAAACTCACATTCGTCAACCAAACGCAGCAACACGAACGCCGCATATATAGTCATGGCACCTGCCGACCTGCGCCTGGCTTCAAAACATAAACCCGAAAAGTAATTCTAATCCACGGATCGTCCGGCAATTTGGACGCAAGCTTAGACTGTCCTTTCGAATCTGGGGAGATGCCTTTCAACGCTATTCCCGGGCCGTTCCGGCAGGACATGCGGGCTGTCAAACATCCAAGGTGACTGTTCCTGGACGGCCAGTGCTTTGCAGAACGGAGGCTGCACGTCTCAAAGAGACGCAGGCCAAAACTCGCGAGAGCGAGCTTCCAATCCAAGGTCGTGACGTTGCAAGGGTCGTGACGTTACAAGAAGACCAAGAATTACCATACGCGCGTGAAGATATCCGCGCCCTTCAACTTGGCAGGCTTACCGTTCTTATCAACGTAGAACAGCGTCCATGACGTTGGCATTTGAGACCCGTTAGTTTTTCCAACCCATCGGGTGAAGGAATTGCACTGGGCAAAAGTAACAACAAAATACAAGCCGGTTGGACTAACAGCTCCCGATGCAGGATAAGGGATGCCCTGGCACGCAAATCCTTGAGCATGGTTTGTGAAAGTCCCTTGTATTGCCCCGCTATTGGCGGACCAAATAAGCAGTTCTGAACCCCGTTCATTCTTCCAGTATGAGGGAGCAGGAAGCCCCTGGGCCATGGCCTCGGCGGAAAGAAAGAAGAACTGAGCGAACAGCAAAAGCCCCAGCAATCTCTTCATATTGATGCCCCCAAAACAGTCCGGTCAAAGTTCGCAACTTAGATCAGGCAGTTTGGTACATCTCCAGGCTCCGTTCGCTGCTCTTATTTCGCGTTCAGCAACGAAATGCAGCGCTTATAGGCGAAATCGCGCTGAATCGCGGCGAAGTCTGAGAGCGTCAAGCCCGCGCCGCCTGCAATCCCCGCATCGGCTCGCCCGGGCGGCCGAGCGCCGAGCCGATGCTCGGCTATTTTGATGTGAGGCCGACTGCGCGGATCGAGGGGAGTTCGCGCCTATGGGTCCAATTTCAAGACGCCGTTGCCGCCCGGCGGGCGAAGCCATTGCCGAAGCGCGTCCTGCCCATCATCGAGCGGCTACAGCGTTTGTTTCCGTGAAACCCGGACAGGCAATCGCAATACACGCCTACCTACCCGGTTCACGAAGCCCATGAACTCGCGCAGGACATCAGTTCGGCGTTTACTTCCCGTGACCCGCCTCACCCTGTCGGCAGCAAGCGATTCCTGCGACTCGTGACAAGCATCCGGGGGGCATCCGCCTGCGCTGCGCTCCGGCGGAAACGGGCTCTAGGCGCTTCGCGCCCCGAGCCGCCTCCGGCGTCTCGGCCCTTCGGGTGACGATCGCCGTGCCCGTGCCATCGCCCATTTCTCTTTGGAGGGGATCTGCTGGCACTCAAGGTGGCGTTTGCCCTCCGCGTGATCGGGTACGCGGAGATCGTACGCCGCTCCCCTTGCGACCCAATGCGGCCGCTGCGACGAACTTCTATCGCGCTTGGATCGCTAGCTGTTTGATGGATTTCGATCAACGCGGAACGGGATTGCAACCAGCGGCTTCGCTATCACTGAAGCTTGCGATTTCGATCTTCGGAAGAACTGAAGACGAGAAGGGAGGGCGAACGACAGGCACGGAACTACGTGCGGGGCCGATAAATATCCAAGCGTCCAGTCCCGCTCCTTATTGAACCCGATTGATTGCTGCCGACAGCTGCGAGACTGCCCGTCTTGGAGCTCGGGAGTGCTGTGCGCGTCTGCCCGGGCGTGCCGCTGCCCCAATCGTCTATCGCTTGGCTCGCAAACGGCAAGGCTGAAGAGCTGGAGGACGTCGGAAATGCGTATTGAGCTTACGATAAATAAGAGATCCCGCACTGTCGACGTGCCGCCCGAGACGCCACTGCTGTGGGTCCTTCGCGATGTGATTGGTCTGACGGGTACGAAATACGGGTGCGGAATTGCCCAGTGCGGGGCCTGCACGGTGCATATCGGCAGTGACGCGGTTCGGTCGTGCATTACGGCCGTAGGTGACGTTGCCAAACCAGTCACCACAATCGAAGGCCTGGATGCGGACGGCAATCATCCCGTTCAGCGCGCGTGGCGCGAGGAGCGTGTTCCGCAATGTGGCTACTGCCAGGCCGGACAAATCATGCAGGCCGCGGCGCTCCTTGCCGAGATCAAGAACCCGTCCGATCAGCAGATCAGTGATGCGATGGCAGGGAATATTTGCCGCTGCGGTTGCTACCAGCGGATCCAGTCTGCGGTTCGCAGGGCGTCAAGGGGGGTCTAATGATGAGCAATCATGTACCGTCAACTTCGTCCAACCTAGGGGTGAGACTTGAGAACGTTAGCCGGCGTCAATTCCTTCGCTCGACGGCAGCAGCATTTGCCGTAGCTGCCGAGATTTCCGGCTTGCGGCCTGGTTTGGCGTACGAAACCGGTGGCGCGCAGATGCCGCATGGGACCGTCAGCGATCCACACGTGTTCGTATCGATTGACGCGTCGGGCATGGTTTCGATTACCGCCCACCGTTCCGAGATGGGTACGGGAATTCGCACCTCTCTTCCGATGGTGGTGGCAGACGAACTGGAAGCCGATTGGTCTAAGGTTCGCATCGTCCAGGCGCTCGCCGATGAGCCACGATACGGCAATCAAGACACGGATGGCTCCCGTAGCATGCGTCACTTCTTTCAGCCGATGAGACAAGTGGGCGCGGCGATGCGCCAGATGCTGGAGCAGGCGGCGGCCAAACAGTGGGGCGTTTCCTTATCAGAAGTTCAGGCCAGCAATCATGAGGTGATGCATAGGCCGACTGGCCGCAAGCTCGGTTACGGTGAGCTCGCGAAAGCGGCAATGGACTTGCCCACCCCGCAGGTGGAATCCCTGAAGTTCAAGCCCGACAATGCTTTTCGGTATATGGGCCACGGCAATGTCCCGATCTACGACTTGTTCGATATCACGGTCGGAAAGGCGCAATACGGATACGATGTGCGATTGCCTGGCATGAAATACGCCGTGATCGCGCGTCCTCGCGTTGTCGGTGGGAGGGTAAAATCCTTCGACGCCACGGAGGCTCTTAAAGTTCCTGGCGTCGAAAGGGTGTTGGAACTCAAGGTCGACTGGACGCCACCCGCCGCGTTCTCACCGTTGGGTGGGGTCGCGGTGGTGGCGACGAATACGTGGGCGGCCATAAAGGGTCGAGAAGCCCTGCAGATCAACTGGGAAGACGGTGAGAACAGCGGCTACGACTCCGCCGCGTATCGACGGCAGATGGCTGAAGTCGCGAACATGCCGGGTCACGTCGAGCGGGCTCAGGGAGATTTCGACAAGGCGTTCGCCGGCGCATCCAAAACTGTATCGGCCGAATATTATGTGCCGCACCTTGCTCAAGCATCCATGGAGCCGCTCGTTGCGACTGCAACCATTCGCAACGGCGAATGCGAGGTGTGGGCTCCGTTGCAGTATCCGTTCGGCGCGCGCGAAGCCTTTGCCAAACTTCTTGAGTTGCCGATTGACAAGGTGAAGGTGAACATCACTCTTCTCGGCGGCGGTTTTGGTCGAAAGTGCCAATCGGACTTCGCGCAGGAAGCAGTACTGCTCTCGAAGGCGCTTGATGGTGCGCCAGTCAAACTCGCTTGGACGCGAGAGGACGACCTCCATCATGGCTTCTATCATACGGTCACCTATTCGCGTTTAGACGCGGGCGTCGACCCGTCGGGAAAAGTGATCGCATGGCGGCATCGCTCGGTCGCGCCAACCTTGTTTGCGAACTTCAAGCCTGATCCAAAGCGCGAGCAGGCCATAGAACTGGGATTGGGACTTGCAGATCTCGCACTGGACATTCCCAACGTGCGCTTTGAAACTGGCGAAGCGGCGGCCTTGACGCGGATTGGCTGGTTCCGGTCGGTCAACAACATACCTCACGCGTTCGCCGTACAGTCCTTCATTGCAGAGATCGCGCTCGAGCTGGGCAAGGATCCCAAAGACTTCCTGCTCGAAATCATTGGGCCACCGCGAAAGCTCGAGCTCGAGAAACTAGGGCTGACAGATCCGCTCTGGAATTATGGCGATCCGTATTCGACGTATCCGATCGACACCGGACGTCTCGCAGACGTCGTCAATTTGGCGGCCTCACGTGCCAGCTGGGGAAGATCGCTCCCGAAGGGGGGCGGGCTCGGAATTGCAGCACACCGCAGCTTCCTGTCGTACGTCGCAACGGTCGTCGAAGTTGGTGTGGACTCGCGTGGAAAGCTGACCATACCGCGCGTCGAGACCGCGATTGACTGCGGTTTTGCCGTCAATCCAGAGCGGATTCGTTCCCAGATTGAGGGGGCAGCCGTCATGGGGCTCAGCAATTTCATCGGCGAGATTTCCTTCAAGAATGGCAGCGCCGAGCAGAGTAATTTTGACAGCTATCCGGTGGCTCGCATCGACAATGCACCGATAAATGTGCGTGTTCACATCGTTCCGAATGGCTCCGACGTGCCGGCGGGCGGTGTCGGAGAGCCAGGAGTGCCGCCTTTTCTGCCGGCACTTTGCAACGCGATCTTTGCCGCGACCGGCAAACGAATCCGATCGCTTCCAGCAGGCGACCAGATTCGGGTCTAGGCGACCAGGCTTCAATACGCGATCGCCTCGAACCGCGATTGAGCTCGCACACAATCACCATAAAAAATCGGCTACGAGAGGAGTGAATGGATGTCCAAGGTAAGCAAGACAAAAGTTGGTTTTTGGGGGACCGTCAGCGCGATCGCCGGGGTCGGCCTCATGGCGGGCGCCCTCGGGAGTGCGGCGGTTGCCTCTGAGGAAACGACCGAAAAGCGGCTTGTCAATGCGCCGCAGGAAACGGGCAACTGGCTGCATCATCACCGCGACTACACGGCCCAGCGCTACTCACCGCTGAACCAGATCAATCGCAGCACGGTCAAGGGGCTGCATGTCGCCTGGACGATGGCGCTGGGCGGTATCGAGGGGGGCGGCATTTGGAGCCATGGCGGTCTCGAAGGTACCCCGATTGTCGAGAACGGGTTCATTTATGTCACCGACGGGTGGGGATCTGTCTACAAAATCGATCTCCACGGCGGGAACGGAAAACTGGTCTGGAAAATGGATCCCAGGACCGACCACGACTGGGCCGGTGCCGTTGCTTGTTGCGGCGTTAACAATCGAGGCGCAGCGCTATGGGAGGATCTTGTGATCTCACATACCCTCGATGGGCGCCTGGTTGCGACCAATAAGGACGATGGCAAAGTCGCCTGGGAGCGCAAGGTGGCCGATCCCGACAAGGGCGAAGTCATCACCGGCGCGCCGCTGATCGTCAAGAACATGGCTATCACTGGCGTGGCCGGGGCCGAGTACGGCATCCGCGGCTGGATTGCGGCGACCGACTTGAAGTCTCAAAAGGAAGCTTGGCGAACCTTCACGATTCCAGCCAAGGGCGAGCCAGGCAACGAGACCTGGAAGGATGAGCGCGATTCGTGGAAGACCGGTGGGGGATCTACCTGGGTGACCGGATCGTACGATCCCCAAGCCAACTTGCTCTACTGGGGTGTCGGTAATCCTGGCCCGGATTTTGATTCCGAGTACCGTCCGGGCGACAACCTTTACACAGATAGCACCCTTGCCTTGGATCCGGACACCGGGACAATCAAATGGCACTTTCAGCACACACCGAATGATCCATTCGACTATGACAGTGTTGCGGAGAGAGTGCTGGTCGACATCCCGTTCAAGGGAAGCCAGCGCAAGGTGGTACTTGAGGCTGATCGCAACGGCTTCGGTTACGCGCTCGACCGCACCGATGGCTCTTTCCTTTGGGCAACCCCTTTCGTCAAGAAGGTGACATGGACCAAGGGCATCAACCCCGAGACCGGAAAGCCGATCGAGTATGATTCCGGCAAGTCGGTGCAGACCTATGTTCCGCAGGTGACGCTGAACCGGAAGAACTCGCATGTCACCGTTTGTCCGGGACATAACGGTGGCAAGAACTGGCCGCCTACTGCGTATAATCCGGACCTGAAGACCTGGTACATCCCCGTCATCGAGAGCTGTGACGAGTTGGATAACAAGGAGACGAAACCTTCCGATTGGAAGGCGCGCGAGTTCTTCACAGGCGGCGGTCCAGTCGTGAAGCTGCCGATAACAGGAAGCGTCACCGCCATTGATGTCACCACTGGTAAGGTCACTGGCAAGCATGAGACCATCTACCCGATGCTGGGTGGGCTGCTTGCAACGCCTGAGTTGGTGTTCGCTGGCCACCCATCCGGAGAGCTCTACGCTCTCGATGCCAAGACGCTCAACAAAGTATGGGAATTCAATACGGGTGCCGGCATCAACGCTCCCCCCATGACGTTTTCGGTGGACGGAAAGCAATATGTTGCGATCCTCGTGGGACTGGGCGGCGCCTGGGACAAGTGGAACCTCGATTCCACAAAAGGCCTGGAGAAAATCGCCCCGGGTTCCATGCTGTATGTTTTCGGGCTGTGATCCCTTGTGCGGGCAGTGGGGCGAGACTGCGCTCGCCCCACTTCGTCAAAAGAGTTCAAGAGGAAAGAATGGAATTGAAGGTCGTGCGCCCGAACCAACGGGCAAACCGCGCGATACGCGTGAGCGTCCTCAGCTTGATCCTGGGTGGTGGCTTGGCTCTTCTGGCGACACGAGACCTCGCTCGGGGCGAAGGCGGCACGCCCGTACAGGGGCAGGTCATCAACGGCGCGCACCGCGCGCTTGATGAAGGGCAGCGCATTTACGAAAAGGCAAATTGCGTAGGCTGCCACAAATGGCATGGCGATGGCGGCGGCGGCTATGGTGGCGCAGCGCTCTCGCTGCGAGCCACACAGCTCACGCGCGATCAAATTATTGAAGTCGTCCATTGCGGGCGGCCAGGAACGGGGATGCCGCATTTTGATCGCGACGCTTACAAGGACCACCGATGCTATTCCGGGGTCACGGCTCAGGATATGGGCAAAGACCTGCCGTTGGATGCGGCTACATTTCTACGACCGAAGGAAATCGAGACGGTCGTCGATTATGTTCTGGAGCACATCAAAGGCAAGGGGCAGACGAGCTATCAGGACTGCGTTGACTTCTTTGGAGAGGGCGCAAGGGCCTGTGAAGTCTATAAGAACACCTCCGCCCACTCCCGAGCAACTGGTACGGAGGAGAGGCAATGAGTCATCGACGATTGCTCTGGGCGCTGCGGCTGTTGCTTCTCTTGGTCTCTTGCGGTGATGCCAACGCGCGCGAGATCGCCGACTTGCGCGACCTCAGTCTTGGGATGTCGGTCGCCAACATCCCTCCGGAAGAGTATATCAACCTTGCTTGCGCCGACAATCAGGGCATCAAGCTGACGGGCTGGAAGGACTTTCGGACATGTCCAGCGGATGAAACGGGTTTGCACGCTATCTCGTTTCGGTTCAATGACGAAGTAAATCCTCTGGCGGCCGTGAACGACAAGTATGAGGGTACGAAGCTCGGCGGCCATCCCGTGCTCGTGAGGGGGCTCGTCGACGGGAGCGGCGCGTTGCAAGGTATTCGGATCGACACGGATCCGAACGCACGCCCCTTCTGGCGTAAGAAGGCCTTTCTCCTGGCGCTCATTGTGAAAGCCCGATACGGCGAGACGGGGTGGACGTGCCGTGAGGCCGAGCCCCATGACGGAGAAGCTCCGGTTGGCGGTGTCTTTATCAAGGAGCACTGCGAGAAGCACTCAGAGCGGCGTCACTTGGTCCTGGATCGGGAAATCTATCGTCGCGCCGACCAGGCTCTCTCGGACTTTGTCAACGCGACACACCTCCTCATCCGGCAGGCGACCGACCGCTGATTGAAGCGCATGGACCGAATCAATCGTCTCGCGCGGCACGGCGGCAGTATGGTGCGCCTGACGAAGCGTTTGCGCCGGGGGTGCTTGTCCCGGTCACGCTCCGCGACGCCGTGGTGCATCTGACGAGCGAGGCGTCCGGCACGGTTTTGCTCCGCAGCCACTTCACATCGTTGATCCCATTTGATCGAAGCTCTCCTCCACGAAGGCTCTATTTTTGAGGCGCGTCGACCGCCAGTCCGCTCAGATGCTGCGCGAAAGATTCTGCGCGGTGATGGTGAGAAACTGGACAGGGGCGCTGCTCACGTCCACATCGATCAGCCCGAGGCGATGAAGCACCGTATCAAGCGATCGGCGGGCATGGGTCTCCTGCGCCCCGTCGATGCAGATGTCCATCAAGCCGGACCGGAGACATTTTGCAGTGGTTTGAGTAAGCGCGTGTCCGATCCAGAATATCTTGACCGGATGAGCCTTCAAGGCCGACGCGATTCCCTCGCGTCCGGCGCCGACAGTGTACAACCCGATCACGCGCTCGTCGTCACGCAAAGCTTCCGTCAGCCTCTCTGCTGAAAGCAAATTGTCGTCATGTCCGAAAATGACGAGGTCGAAACTGGGATCACCGTTCGTGTGCTGGGTCAGATAATCGGAGAAGCCGCGTATGCGCTCCCGATGCGCCCGGTAGGCTCCGCTGTGGCACATGGCGAGCAAAGTACCGCGGCGTCCCTGCAGCATCCGCGACATATAGTAGGCCGCAGTTCTTCCCGCGGCGTAGTTGTCAATGCCGATATAGGGCACATCCTCGCCGGCACTTCCCGTCAGCATCTGTACGACTTCGACGCCCGACATGCGGACTTGGCGGATGCTCTCGGCAATCTTGGGATGATCTGGAGCCAGAACGATGAGACCAGCGCGGCGAAGGGGAGGTTTTGCAATATGTTGGGCGACGGCGGCGATATCGTCCTCGCGAGCGAACGTCCGGTGCACCAGAATAGTTGGGTCCAAGGAGGCCGAAATCCGCTGGAAAGTGGTGTTGAGGTCGGCATAAAAAATCTCGAGTTCCGGCTGAACCAGAAGCACCTCGATGCGAATGATGCCGCGGTGAGGTCCTGATCGCCGGTCGCGATATTTTAGTTTCTTTGCGACCTTGATGATTCTTTCGGCAAGCTCGATCCTCACACCGCCGCGGTCGTTGAGAACGCGATCTACGGTCGCGACGCCGACATTCGCCTCACGCGCAATGTCTGTGATCGTCGGCCCCCTCAAATGCCTGCCTCCGGTGTTGGCTCTGCAGGAATGCCAAACTCAGGTTGGGCCAGGCCGAGAAGGACCAATTTCACGGGGGGCTTCAACGCGTCGGACTTGCTCCTGGTCATTCCCGCCCTTGCCCGAGGTGAATAAGCGCACTTACGGCCTCGATCTGGTCTTCTGCAGGTTAAGGACCGTTGCCGTCGAAGATGTAGGCCGTCTTGACCGTGGTATAGAACTCCTGCGCGTAGTGGCCCTGCTCGCGCGGACCATAGCTGGAGCCTTTGCGGCCGCCGAATGGCACGTGGTAGTCCACGCCGGCCGTCGGCAGGTTCACCATCACCATGCCGGCTTCTGAGTTGCGCTTGAAGTGGCTGGCGTATTTCAGGCTCGCGGTGCAGATGCCCGAAGACAGACCGAATGGCGTGTCGTTGGCGAGTTCCAGCGCCTCGTCGTAGCCCTTCGCCCGGATCACGGTGGCTACAGGTCCGAAAATCTCGTCACGCGCCACACGCATCCCGTTGCTCACCTCCGTGAGCAGCGCGGGCGCGAGATAGAAGCCGGGAGCCTCGCGCTTGACGAGCTCGCCGCCGGCAACAAGCTTGGCGCCTTCGGCCTGGCCGATCTGGATATACTTCAGGTCCTGGTCGAGTTGGCTCTGGTCAACCACCGGGCCGATATGCGTGCCAGCCTTCAAGGCATCGTCAATGACGAGCGCCTGCATCCGCTCCTGCATGGCCGCCACGAATTGATCGTGGATGCCATCCGTCACGATCAGGCGCGACGAAGCCGTGCAACGCTGGCCTGTGGAGAAGAAGGCGCTGTTCACAGCGGATTCCACCGCCACCTTCAGGTCGGCATCGTCCAGGACCACCATGGGGTTCTTGCCACCCATCTCGAGTTGAACCTTCTTGATCGGATCCGCGGTTATGCACCTCTCGGCGACCTTGCGCCCTGTCGGTACCGAGCCCGTGAAGGAGATCGCGGACACCTTGGGGCTGTTCAGCATTGCCTCGCCCACCACCGAGCCCTGGCCCATGACCAGGTTGAACACGCCTGTCGGCACGCCGGCGCGGACGATGATCTCGCAGAGCGCATGCGCCGAACCCGGCACGAGCTCGGCAGGCTTGAACACCACGGTGTTGCCGTAGGCAAGCGCTGGCGCGATCTTCCAGGCAGGAATCGCGATGGGGAAGTTCCAGGGGGTGATGAGCCCGACGACGCCGACCGGCTCGCGGGTGATCTCCACATCGACGAAAGGCCGCACCGACGGCACCTTCTCGCCCGCCATGCGAAGGCACTCGCCGGCGAAGAAGTGGAAGATCTGGCCGGCGCGCGTGACCTCGCCGATGCCTTCCAGCAAGGTCTTGCCCTCCTCGCGGGAGAGCAGGCGGCCGAGCTCGTCCTTGCGGGCGTGGATCTCATCGCCAGCGGCCTTGAGAATATCGTGCCGGGTCTGGATGGTGGAGCGCGACCAAGCCGGGAAAGCATCGTGAGCAGCGTCAATCGCGCGCTCAGTCTCGGCAGCGGATGCGCGGGCATACTCGCCCACAACATCATTGGTGTTGGACGGGTTGATATTTGCGGATGCCTCCGCTGCAGGAAGCCACTCGCCAGCGATGTAATTATTCGTCATCGATAGGATCTCAAGTTGGAGTTTGGTAAGTCCACAAGCTCTCGGCGTCGCAGCGCTGCCGACCGACGATTAAATCACCTCGCGAAAGGACTATTCAGCGCCCCCAGGAGAGGGCCAAAGGATTGACTCCGCGCGCAAGCTCAACCAGTCCGGCTCTCGTTTTCGGATGAATTTGCTCCAATGGGTGCCGCACAGCCTCACATTTGATGACGTTGCCTTCTCTCATCACGCTCTTGGCAGCGCGTAAGCCACATTGACGGTTCTCGTAATTGATCAATGGCAGTACCTTTGCATATGCAGCAGCCGCTTCCGCGCTGCGCCCTGCCTTGTGATGATCGATCACTGCTCGCAACAAATCGGGACAAAGCGCGCTCGACATTGTCCCGGTCGCGCCGGCTTCGAGATCAGCCATCATGGTAATGGCTTCCTCTCCGTCGAATGGACCTGCGATGGCCTCGCCACCGGCCTCGATCAAGTTGCGCAGCTTCGCGGCCGCAAACGGCACCTCGATCTTGAAATAGCTAACGAGCGGTACTTCCCGTGCCAGGCGCACGAGAAAGGGTACCGAGAGTGTGACGCCACTGAGTGGCGCATCCTGAACCATGATCGGAATTCTTGCGGCATCGGCGACACGAGCGAAATGCTCGATCATGCTGGCCTCGTCCACCCTGAGGCCTGCGCCATGGTAAGGCGGCATCAGCATGAGAAGACTTGCGCCTCGTTCAGTCGCATAGCGCGCGCGCTCCATCGCGATACGCGTGCTGAAATGGCTGCATGTCACCATGACCGGCTTGCGCCCGCCCACATGCGACAGACAGAGGTCAACCAGCAATCTGCGTTCCTCGTCCGTCAACAGGAACTGCTCGGAATAGTTGGCCAAGATGCAAATTCCGTCGACCTCCTGATCGATCATGCAATCCAAAACGCGCCGCTGCCCCTCAAGATCGATACCTCCGGAGTCGGTAAATGGCGTTGGCGCGACGGGGAACAGGCCGCTATAGAGCGCGCTTTTTTGGATTGGCATGGCAAGGATCCCCTTTTGGTTTGACATCAGAAGCCATGTGACGAGCAGCGGATGTGAGGCGTTAAATCTTCTTGGGCTCGGTTCGGATTCCGGACATTCCAGGGCGTGAACAGAATGAGAGATCTGGTCTTAAGGCTTGGTCGCCGAGTACCCGCCAAGCACCCGCCCATGCTTTGATGTTGTCGATCCGCACCCTTGCTGCATGTTGGGCCGCCTTTCGAATATTGGTCTGCAGCGCCATCAACATCGATGACGAGCCGCAAAGCGCTCTTAGCGACCATTGTTCGACCTTTTGGGTATGGCCGGCGGATAGCGCGATTGGTGAGGAAGAGATCAGCCTCGGGCAACGACATGCGGATGCGCTGTTCGGTCATTGCCGATGTCGCGCAGGGGCAGTCGAGTCCCGAACGATCAACCGCGTTTCCAGCTCCACCCTGGAGTGGATGTCCAGCGAGGCTTGATCAGCCAGAAAATAATTGGCTGCCTGTTCGCCCATCAGACGAGCCGGGACGTCAACGGTCGTAAGCCCAGGCGTGAGATATTCGGCAATATCGAGATTATCAAAACCAATCATCGATATGTCTTGAGGTACGCTCAAGCCAAGATCCTTGCAGCCGCGTAATGCTCCGCCAGCAAGTACGTCGCTTCCGCAAAATATCGCAGTTACATTCTTGTTCTGCTTGAGGATTATTTTGGCTGCAGCTCGGCCGCGACCGAAATCGTAGGGCGATTCGACAACGACGATGCTGGAACGATCTATTCCACGGCGTTCGGCCGTGTCCAGGAACCCCTCGAGGCGGCCAGACGCTCGGTCGTTGTCGCGCGTTATTCCTGCGATGACTGCGAGATGCTTATGACCGAGGTCCGCAAGATAGTTTGCTGCCAACGCCCCGCCGGTGCGATTGTCAAAACCCATGCAAGGAACCGAAATGTCTTCCGAGAGAGCGTAGGTGACAGCAAACCTGACCTTGCGATCACGCAGCAGTTTCAGGGTCTCCTTTCGATGGCAAGAGCCCACGAGAACAATGCCGTCAACGCCCTTCTCAATAAGATTACGAACTTCCTTAAATTCTCTGTCGAGATCGTAGCCCGTCGCAGAGTGGACCAGCGACGCACCCGACGGCGCGAGTCGGCTCTCCAGGCCCTCCAGCATCCGAGTGAAGATCGCGGCGTCCAATGTCGGAACGATCAAGCCGATCAGTCGAGAGCGCGAGGATCGTAGTGCGCGCGCCGATCCGTTCGGCACGTAGTCGAGCTCCTCAACGACCTGGAGGATACGCCCCCTCAAATCGACGGCGACGCTCTCCGGTCGATTCAACACCCGCGAAACGGTAGCGATCGAACATCCCGCGCGTTTAGCGACTTCGATGATGCCGCGGTCACCGCGGGCCGTTTTGTCTGATGCCATCGGCCTTTTCTGTCTCTGTCAAACTTCGCCTTGTTGAGAGCGAGCGGCAGTGAAAACGTTACCACGACGCGTTGAGTTGCGAAAGGGTCAAATGCAGAAATTGCCCTGTCATAAGGCTCGGCTGGCATAGAGCAAGTGGCTTTGCGCGGGCCTTCATTCGCCGCCGGCACCCGTTGCTGCGACATTAGGCGAGAGTCCTGCGCCCGGCAGATTCAGGTTAAGATATTGATCTTTATAGATATTTTTCGAGACTGCGCTTTTAGGGAGGGCTCTTTCGATTGCTGATGCATGAACAGTCCTCGTCGCAGATCAAAACGTTCTGCGGTGATGCCAACAATTTCAATTCTTTTTCGAGGTCTCTTGCAACGTCCGCAAAACCAATGTAAACCTTTTCAATAATTGCCTCCCTTGGAAGGGGAGGTCGTGGCCGGCGATTGCAGTTCAGGATCATGGACGCCTAGGCGCAAACCTCTTCGCGCCTGATGGGAGGTCTTGGCTTCAAATTGGCTATGCCAGTTACCTGCGTTTCACGACAGGAGATCAGCGTGCGAGCGAAGCAACGACGAGCGGGTGCAGTACCGATTATTACGGCCAGGCAGGCGGCATCGCTGATATCTAACGGTGACTGCGTTTATTTCGGTGGCTCAAGCGCTGGCCACGCCGTTCCCGAGGCGATCATTGATGCGCTTCGCGACGTCCATTCCGAGCGGGGGGCTCCTGAAGACCTGATGGTGGTGGGCACGGTGCCAATCGGCGACTGGCTCGCGACTGGTCTCGGCTTCAACAAGCTGTCGGCTCCTGGCTTGGTGCGTCGCGTTGTGGCGAGCGGCTTGAGCAATTGTCCGGGACTTGGACAGTTGGCGCTGGCCAACAAGATCGAGGCCTATACCATTCCCCAGGGGGTCCTGGCGCAACTCGCTCGCGAAAATGCAGCGGGACGGCCTGGTGTGATCACGAAGGTTGGACTCCACACCTTCGCCGATCCCCGCATCAGCGGCTGCCGGCAGAGCGAGTGCAGCAAAGAGGATATGGTAGCGCTTGTTGATATCCAAGGAGAGGAGCATCTGCTTTACAAGACCTTTCCGATCCAGGTCGCGATCCTGCGAGGAAGCATTGCGGACGAAAAGGGAAATATCTCCCTCGAAGACGAGGCATACGTCGGTGAAAGCATGTCGATCGCTGCCGCAGCTCGGCGCTCGGGCGGAATAGTCATCGTTCAGGTCAAGCGGGTCGCTGCATCGAATACGCTAAATCAACGGGAAGTCAGAATACCTGGAGTTCTGGTCGACTACCTGGTCGTCGATCCCGATCAACGGCAGACATACGCGACGGAATATAGTCCGGCGTATGCAGGAAAAATGAGGGTGCCAGACGGGGCGATCGAGCCGTTGCCTTTGGATGTGAGAAAGATCATCGCGCGGCGCGCGGCGCTTGAGTTGACGCCCGGCGCGACCGTCAACATCGGCTACGGTATTTCGAACGGAATTGCCGTCGTGGCTGCTGAAGAAGGAATATATCGCTCAGTCACGCTAACGGCGGAGCAGGGGGTGATTGGCGGCATTCCCGCGCCAGGAATGGATGCCGGTGCCGGCACGAACTACGACATGATCGCGCCGCAACCGGATCAGTTCGATTTCTACGACGGCGGCGGGCTGGACGTTGCATTCCTGTCATCTGCCGAAGTCGATCGCCACGGCAACGTGAATGTCAGCCGCTTCGGCACCAAGATCATAGGACCCGGCGGCTTCATCAACATCAGTCAGGGCGCCCGAAAGGTCGTTTTCTCGGGCACTCTCACGGCAGACGGTCTGAGCGCGAAGCCAGATGACGGCTCCCTCGTCATTGCCAGCGAGGGAACGGTCAAGAAGTGGGTCAAGGACGTCAACCAAATTACCTTCAGCGGCGCCTATGCGAAGGAACGTCAGCAAGACGTGGTGTTCATCACCGAGCGCGCTGTATTCAAGCTTACGCCTGATGGTCTGATGCTGACCGAGGTTGCGCCCGGGATATCCGTCGAAAAGGATGTGCTGTCGAATATTGAATTCGACGTCGTCGTGTCGCCCGACCTGAAGCTGATGGATGCGAGGATTTTCAAGAATGAGCCGATGAACTTGGCAGAGCGCTTCCACGATCGCGTCGTACAGGCATAGGGGAGGGGCCGGCGTGAAGTTCGTGACAAGAGACTGCGACGGCAAGGTCGAGATTCTAACGCTGAATAGGCCGGAGCGACGCAACGCTCTCGGCGAGGACATTCTGAAAGATCTGCTGGAGTCGGTGGACAGGGCGGCCAGCGACAAAGACGTCAACGTGATATTGCTTGCAGGAAACGGCCCCGGTTTTTCAGCCGGTGCAGACCTCAAAGACTTTTCTGCAGGCGACATCGAGGGCACCTTCAACCTCAATGGTCGCCTGGGCGCATTTGTACGCTCCCTTACCCTGATCAGAAAGCCGGTCGTCTGTGCTGTCGACGGGTTTGCCTTGGGCGGCGGCCTCATGCTCGCGGCGTCGTGTGACGTCGTCGTAACGGCTCCGGCAACGCGCTGGCATTTGCCGGAGGTTTCTCTTGGCTGGCTGCCGGGCTTCGGACTGAACACACTCGCCACACGCGTTGGTCCCTTTGTGGCCCGCTCCTTAAGCTGGAGTCCGACTGCGATCGATGGCGTGGAGGCTCATAGGTTGGGGTTGGCTGACATTCTGTCGCCTCCAAATGAAACAGCACGCGAGGTTGCGCTCCACTACGCCAAGGACCTGGCGGCGATGCCGCCTCACGCTGTGCTGACCACCAAGCAGTTTTTCTCCACGTCGATCGCCGCCGGAGCTGAGGTCATGGATGACCTGGCAAACCGCTACTTTGCCCAGGATATCCTGCACGAGACGGCACGAGCAAACATGCAACGCTTCCTTCCGAAGAAGGCCGCCGGCGTCTAGCCGCATGCACAAGCTAAGGGATCTTCGCACTGGTTTTTCTCAAAGGAACGATATGAACCATCTCACCGAGTCCCTCATCATCGTCGAGCGGTCTGAACCAGGCATACTTCTGCTGCGGCTCAATCGCCCAAGCCAACGAAATGCACTGAGTGCAGCTCTGTTGTGTCAGCTTGCCGATGCACTTCGAGCGGCTCGTTCCGATGAGGCCATGCGATGCGTCGTTCTGAGTGGCGATGAACGCGCCTTCTCCGCTGGTGCTGACATCAAGGAGATGCAGCAGCGCGGCTTCGATGCGCTGAGCGATCCCACACGGCAGGATGCTTGGGATGTGATCGCCGGCTTTCCCAAGCCGCTCATTGCGGCCGTTCGAGGCGTGTGCATGGGCGGCGGCCTCGAGCTCGCGATGCTCGCTGACATTCTGCTGGTGGCAGAAGACAGCATACTGGCGCAACCGGAAATCACCATCGGTATCATACCCGGCGATGGCGCCACGCAGCGCTTAGCGCGGGTCGTTGGCAAATCTCTGACCATGCAGATGGTGTTGACAGGCGAGCCGATCAGCGCGCAACAGGCCGTGGCTGCGGGACTTGCATCCGAAATGTTGCCGGCGTCCGAGGTGCTCGGGCGCGCGCTCGCGATAGCGCGCGTCATCTCGAATCGTGCGCCGGTCGCCGCTCGGTTAGCCAAGGAATCGATTCAGGCTGCCTACGAAACGTCACTGTCGGCCGGCTTGATGATTGAGCGGCGTGCAATCCGATACGCCTTCACCACCGACGATCAAAAGGAGGGCATGGCTGCCTTCGTCGAGAAGCGGCCGCCAGCATTCACCGGACGTTGACGCCCGACACTCGAACTCGCATCGCTCGATGATTTACCTGGAGTGCGCATGCAGCAACGATGCCGTTCGTCCCGAAATGAAAACGTTTTCATAGAAGTCTGCCAAGTCCATAACGAGAACCGGAGGAAATGAATGACCACTGTGATTGAATCCATGACCGTAGCCATCCCGCATGAAAGACATGTTGCCAATAAGCGCATGACGATGGGTTTGGGCGGTGGCGTAGCGTTGGAGTGGTACGACTGGACCGTCTATGGAATGATGGCTTCGTTTCTGTCGCCGCTTTTCTTTCCCTCCGATGATCCCACGACGTCGCTGCTCGCCGCACTTGCGGTGTACGGCGCGGGCTTTTTCGCGCGGCCGGTGGGAGCAGCGATACTCGGTCCAATCGCCGATCGTATTAGCCACAAGCGGGTCATGATGATCTCGGTCACCGCAATGGCGTTGTGCTCGCTGCTGATTGCCATTTTGCCAGGTTACAAAGACCTTGGCGTCGCGGCGGCGGTGATATTGCTGCTTGTCCGGATCATCCAGGGCCTCGCCACGGGCGCCGAGGCGGGGGTCGCCAACGCCATTGCGATCGAACTTGCACCGCCGGGCGAGGAGGGGCGATATCTTGGTCTGATCAGTGGCACGTTTATCCAGCTCGGTGTCTTCGGATCCAGTTTGGTCGCCTTTTTGGTAAGTGCCTCGGTGGCTTCCGAGACATTGCACGAATGGGCTTGGCGGCTGCCCTTTGCAGTCGGCGGCGCGCTTGGCCTCGTGGTCATCTATTTGCGCAGCACTCTGCCGGAGACCTTGATCCAGGACGTCATGCATGGTGACGAGCTGTCGCGCATTCAAAAGACCACCGGCGATGTGTGGAAGACACTCTGGAGCGTACGGCTTTCGCTACTGGCGGTCGTCCTCGTCGTCGGCGCGGTGCAGATTGCGAACTACGCCTGGAATGCCGGTTTGCCCAACCTGGCCAACGGCGTGTTCAAGGAGAACAGCACCTGGGTGTACGGGATCACCACCCTGATGGGCGTGATCTGGATCGTGACAGCGCCCTTTGTGGGCACTTTCGCGGACAGGATCCGCCCCTCGCGGGCGTTCACCCTGCTGCGGCTGCTGCTCGTCGGGTGCTTCTTCCTGACGTTGCTCTACTCCGAGAAGAGCATTTCCACATTCTTCTTCGTCATGGTGTTCGGCGGCGCCATCGTCGGTTGCAACATGGCTCTCTACAACTTCATCGCAACCACGCTAATGCCGCGTGCGGTGCGCACGACCGGCATCGCTTTCGGCTACGCGCTCGGGGTCTCACTGTTCGGCGGGACCTCACCCTATTTGCTGGTGTGGTTGCAGCACGCGAATATGGCCTGGATGTTCCCGGTCTATGGATCGGTGATCGCGGTGCTGAGTGTGATCGTTTATCACATCGCGAAGAAACGCGGCCATGTCTATATCGGCGACTGATACTGAAGCCTTCGTGACCAACGGTTGGGCTCTGCCTGGAGCCCGAGAGATTATCTTGGGAGACAATATGTCGAGAAGCAACTTTATCGCGGCGCGCGAGCGCATGCTGGCGCGCATTGCGCAAACGCGCGATGCCGTCGCAGTGGGCCTGCCGCACTGGGCCAGCACAGAGGATGGAAAATGGACGTCCACGCCCGATGGTGACTGGACCGGCGGCGCCTTCGTCGGCGAACTCTGGCTCGCGCATCTGGTCGATTCAGGGCGCTTCCCGCGCTCTGACGCACATGCCGCCCTGGCCCGGATGCTGCCTCGCACCCAGCGCCGGACGGCATTCAAGGGTTTTGGATTCTACCATGGTGCGGCGCTTGGAAACATCCTCTTCGCCGACGAAGCGGCACGCGATGCCGCGCTCTCGGCAGCCAGGTCTCTTGAGCAGATGTTCGATCCGAAACTGGGCTTGATCCCGCTAGGTCAGGATGCCGAGGAGGCCAGCGCCGTCGGTTCAGCCGAAAGCAGCATCGACTCCCTCCAGGCCACGGGCCTGCTTTACTGGGCCGCGGACCAGCTCGGTGGCTCGCACATGGAAGAGGTCGCCAACGCCCACATGCGGAAGGTTTTAAAAATCCATGTGCGACCCGATAACTCGGTGATCCAATCATCCACGCTCGACCCGAAGACGGGGAAGGTGCTGAGAACGCATACCCACAAGGGATACAGCGATGTTAGCACCTGGGGTCGTGCGCAGGGTTGGGCGATGCTCTATACCGCTCATGCGGCCATGGTTCGTCCCGAGGAGCCCTTGTGGCGCGAATATGCCGCGCGCGTGCTGGACTGGTGGATCGACCACGTTCCCACGGACCTGGTCGCGTACTGGGACTTTGATGATCCAGCAATTCCGAGTGCCAGCAGGGATACTGCGGCCACCGCTATCGCCGCGGCAGCCTCCTTACGACTGGCGTCCGCACTCGGCCCCACCGGGGGTGCCAAGTACCGAGACTTCGCAGAACGTACTGTGACCCAGCTGATCTCGGGATACCTGACGCCCATCGGCTCTGGCGACCCGCGCCCGCCTGGAATGCTCACCGGCGGATGCTTCACCCGAAAAGCCGTGGCGCGCGACATCGACGCAGCGCAAGACGCAGAACTGATATTCGGGAGCTACTTCCTGTTTGAGTCTCTTATGATCCTCACTGGCCTCGTCACGGAAGGTCGCATCTAGGACTGCTGGACCAGGTCAAGCGAGACCGGCGTCACAAATACGGTCGACGCCTTTGCCATCCGACGCGCGACGAACGTCTCCCTGATCCCGCCGGCTGTCATCTACAACCTCCAAGCGCCTCGGACCGCGCGTGCTTTTGCTCAGGCTGACATTGATCAAATTCACGGCCAAGGCCAAAGGGCGATTGATTAGCGGATGCCGCTGGTGCAGCCGTTGCCGTCCGAACGACCTTGGTCGGTCCTATCTTCAAATCAATATTGTCCGGATGAGATGCGCCAGGCGGGAGAGCCGTTCTGACCTGGGCAAATCATGTGGACCTTCGATCCCTGGCAGTGAAGCCTTGCGCTGCGCAAAGACCGCACCGGCGACGAAGGATCAACAGTATTCCGCAATACCGCACTTGAGCTTCGCGAGGCCATCCCGCTCGGCGAAAAGGCGTAGCGATTCCCAGGACGTCGATCCGACAATTGGCATGACTGCGAATGCCCGATTGGCGTGTGAAGGCCTTTTGCGCCAGAACTCTCGTGGGTAGCAAGGCTCAAAAAGATGTCGCTTCGGTGAAGACTGCCTTGTTCAGGTTTGAGGAGCGGCCAACTGCGAGCACGCAGAGCGCTAGCTAGCCCGCCGCCGAACTGGTGGTTGGGCTGGCCACAGGACGCGTGACGGCGTCACCGCCGCGAATGAATGGCGGCCGTAGGGCCGGAAGGACCAATGTGCAGAGCTTGGCCCCCTCCGTACGAACGCGTCGCGCTTCTGACAATTTGTCGGAAGTCGGACGTGACGAGATCGTCGTTCGCCAACCAAATGGCTAAATCTTCTGGGTCATCGCGGGGGGGCGCACGCGAAGTGATCGAGCAAAATGGTATGTCGCTTGCTTAAAGGAGAGCAAAACCACGTATTCGCTCCCTTGCCGATTAAATAGATTCGCTCGCAACGGACCGGGTACATCGCTTCTTTGGCGACAGGAGCCCAGGATATGTCCGGCGTAGCTGCTGCGTTTCTATGCTCTTCAAGTACGTCACGGGCGACGGTGTACGATCGGATCAGGCACATGGTTCCGAAACTTGCACTGCGTGGACAGGCGGGGGTCAGCGTTGCAGCTTTCATGCACGACAAAGGTCTCCGATACGTGAGAGCGCTTCAGTCATCATGTGATGCATTGCGCATTGATTGCAATGAACAGGAGTTTAGGCCCCACGTCGCCATCGCCCATATTCGCAATCGATACCGTGGCACCGGCGATGGCGGCGTCGTGCATCCAATTCACCAGAATGCGGATGCCGGTCGCAGTTTGGCCATTTCTCTGGATGGAGCTTTGGTCAATGCCCATGAACTTAGAGAAGAACTGCTCTACGAGGGCTATAGGTTAGGCGACAACACAGATGATGAGCTATTGCTTAAGTGGATTGAACGCTCTTGTGAAAGAGATTATTGGCGTCACGGTCTGGCCGTCAGTTATGAAAGGATCTTTCGCGACATTGATGATCGTATTGATGGGGCTATTAGCGCGCTTTTCCTGAACGGAGAAGGAAGTCTAATTGCCTACCGTAATCGATCGGGTTTGCGTCCATTGGAAACCATGCAAACAGACGACGGCTTCTTGCTCTTTGCTTCGGAGAATTGCGCCTTTGCCGGCCTGGAGGGCAAGATACGGCAAATGTTACCGGGCCACATCAAATGCGTAGACGGAACAAAGCGGACCTGCGTTGATCGTAAGGTGAGCCGCAAGCAGCACAAAGCGAAACTGTGCGCTTACGAAACCCTCTACCTGGGAAGCCCGAAGACATCGATCCTTGGCCAATCACATTTCGAAACGCGTTACAACATCGGGGCCGCTCTTGGTGACCTTGTTGCGAAGCGAGTGGAATCAGAACCAGGTTCCGCGCCGATCATCGTTTCGTCAATGCCGCATACTGGGCGGCCGTACGCTGATGGTCTGTTTGAAACTCTCGCCGAATACGGCGTGATCGCCCAGCGTCAGGAAGTCGTCGAAACTCAATTTTCTCAGCGAACCCTCATTGGTGCACCGGGCGAGCGGAAGTCTTGTATTGCCCGAAAGTACCGGGTGTCGGGATCTAGCCTTGCTCAAGCTACAATCATAATGGTCGACGAGGCCCTCATTCGTGGCGATACCAGCCGGGCTGTCACAAGTATGCTGCTTGGTGCTGGGGCCAAAGCCGTACATTGGGCGATTGGTTCGCCGCCTGTCGTGGCTCCGAACTACTATGGCATGGGTATCAACACGCTGGATGAGTTGGCATTCTGGCAGATATGGAAGCGATTATCCCCCGAACACCGTACCGAAAGCCTTCGATTTCACAGAATGCAGATCGAAGTTCTCGAAACCATTGAACATAATATCGCGGCATCCATTCATGCCGCCACGATGGCATACCTGCCGTTCCCGCTTCTCGTATCGTCGCTGCCCTGCAGGCCAGACAATATCGATTTGTCACCGTTTACATTCGAGATGCCAACCCCTGCGGGACAGAAGCGCGCGAATAGAAGCTTGCGCCAATTGCTCGCCGGTCTTCCCATTCGGAATCGACTCGCGCTCGAGGTACATCATGAAACCGACCCTCGTCTTTGATTGGAATGGGACGCTGCTCGATGACGCGACTGCACTGCTCGAAACGACCAATTCCATACTAGATCGCTTTGGGCATGCAGCGATTGACATGAACACCTTTCGGGAACATTGTGACGTTCCACTATCTCTTCTTTATCGCAGTCTCGGAATGTCGCGAGACGAGGTTGCGGCGGTAGATCGGGATGGGAGTGCAATCTTTCACGACAAATACGAATCTCTTGCGAGTAAAGCCGAGTTGCGCGAGGGCGCGCGCAGAATGTTGGAGTTGGCACGCCAACAAGCAGCTTCCTCCATCATCGTTAGTAACCATATAGTCGATCCTCTGCGCTTCCAATTGAGACGACTGGGAATCGACGACTACATCGACGCTGTGATCGCCTTTGAAAGTCGCGCCACTCAATATCAATCGATGAGCAAGGGCGAGCGGCTTCGTCTATACATGAAGAATAATAACCTCGAGCCGGCGTCAACCTTCATCATCGGTGATATGCCGGTCGAAATAGATATTGCACGCGATCTCGGCCTCACAAGCATATCCATTACTGGAGGATTTGTTTCGGAGGCGCGCTTGCGGGCAGCGCGTCCAGACTACACAGTTACCAATCATTATGAGCTGTTGCCAATTTTGCAACGGCATGGCTTTTTGCGGGATGCTTAGATCATGATTGGCGAGGAATCGTCACCCAACGTCCTTCCCGAGACCTCGAGGCTGAGAATAGGCCTCATCGGAGTTGGACGCATGGGAAGCGGTATCGGCATCAGCCTGTTGCGTCGTCAAATTGAGCTGCATATCAAAGCCAACAAGAATCGCTTCGGTGCGGATCGCTTGACTCGTGCAGGTGCCCTCGAACATCCTTCGATCGCGGAGCTGGCGCAGCATGTAAGTGCCGTCGTGTTGTCCTTGCCGTCCAGTCGGGAAGTTGAGGCAGTGTGCCTTGGTGAAGATGGATTGTTCGTCCATATGCCCCGAGGAGGATTGATAATTGATTGTTCGACGTCCTATCCTGCCTCGACAGTCGCGCTGGCGGAGGAGGCTCATGAACGTGGCCTGAGCCTGTTAGATGCACCAGTAACGCGGAGCCCCGAACAAGCAGAGCTAGGCCTTCTCAATGCTATCGTTGGATCGAGTGAAGAGCTGTTTCCTGCGGCGAAACGCATTCTCTCTGCATTTTGTGAGACGGTTCTTCATGTGGGAGATGTCGGACAAGGCCACAAGCTCAAGCTTGTTTACAACAGTATGACTATGGGGATAGCTGCTGTAGCCGCAGAGGTGTGCCAATTTGCGCGCGGACTTGACGTTGATCTCATAACGCTCCGCTCTCTGGTTGATCGCGGCTCCACTAACAGCGGAATATTTCAAGCCTTTGTGGCCTTCACGTTGGGCGAGAAACCCGATGTTCTGGCGATCTCGATCGCGAATTCGGCAAAGGATATTGCGTGCGCTGTGCGCCTGGCGGGGGAGAGCGCGGTACCGGTGCCAGTGTTGGCTGCCGCCGCGCACAAATTTAATGTCTCTGTCGTTGAGGGCAGGGGCGAACTCACGCTGCCTCATCTTGCCCTCTCATAAGTCTCTCTCTCTCTCTCTCTCTCTCTCTCTCTCTTTTGTGCATGGCGATCGTGAATTGGCTCGAGCCGCGGACCCAGTGCAGACTGTTCTGATGGAGAGGCGACGTTGGCGCGTCCGCGACCTCTCAACCGACGCATGTCATTATTCTAGAGAAATCGTTGGATCGCTCCTCCGACGGTGGGCATGTGATAGCAATAGTGGTTAATGGCGAAGCTCCCGCCACACTGCACCGGCCCGCAGCGTGGCGAAAATTGGAGCATCTGAGCATCTGGTCTCGGCGCAAGGTCTTGCGCAGTCGAGGGGAGCGCCGAGGTAGGGCGATGGCCTGAGCCGTACGGCAGCCGGCGCGTTTCCTCCGAGCTTTCAAGCCTCACGCCAAATTGGCGGCGGCGCAACGATATGCGGTCGCGATCGCTTTGCTGCTCCTGCAGCGTGAGCTGCTTCGCTCTGAGAAGGATGCTTTGCTCGCTTCACAATAGTGATAAGCGGCGAGAATGAGGCGTCGTTCGCCCTAAGATCGCTTATGAAGGCCAATGAGAGACCTGCTTAGCAACATGCAGAGGGCCGCATCGGCATAGTTCGCTGGCGAGTCAGGGAGGCGCTTGGTCGTGAACCGGGGAGCGGCTGCGGCAGGCGTTGTCAACTATCGCGATCACCAGTTGCGTCCCCAGATCCGCACATGCGACAGCTATTTCAACAGCTGACATTGGAGCGCGAGCGTATGTTTTCCGAGTTTGAAAACCAATGCATCAACCAGGAAATCGATAGGCTCGATCTTCCCAACTCTCGGATCAAGCACTTCGCCCCGGTTAGCTACGCACAAGCCGGAGAGGACGTTATTTTGGAAGGAATCTTGGCTGCAAGACTCTACAAAAGCCAGAGATCCTGGGACAGTGTGTTCTATGTCGAGATCGGCGCCAATCACCCCATCTCTACCTCGAATACCTATCTTCTGTATCAACGAGGCGCGAACGGCGTCCTAGTTGAACCCAATCCTGAATTGGGATCGCTAATCCGGACGGTGCGCCCGAGAGACGTTCTCGTGCCGTCAGTTGTCTTGCCGGCTCCGAAGGCGTCTGCTACGCTCTTCATCGGGAACGCCCATGAGTTGTCTTCTTTGGATGTAGCACATATCAAAAGCTTCGGAGATTTCGACGGCATTGGAGGGGTCCGAGAGCATATCGAGGTAAGCGCGGTCGGTATCAACGAGCTATTGATCCCTTATGCCAACAAGGTCGATTTCTTGTCGATCGATTGCGAAGGGCTCGATCACGATCTCATTAACGCCATTGACTGTGAGCGCATCAAACCTGCTGTCATCCAATGCGAGCCAAGTGAGCATTTTCTAAAGGGCAATACGGCTCGAATCATCAAGCTAATGGAATGCAGATCATACCGGCTTGCTGCAAAGACTGACATCAACGTTATCTTCGAGCGCTTAGCCTAATGATGCCGCCCGCTTTCGCCATCTATGAAACGTCGCGTCACGTAGTCTTCCCTAAATCTCAGTACTGGAACCTTGGCGCAAAACGCGAGTCCCGCTGGCATTATGGCCCATGAGTGAGATCCGCAGTGCAAGAGCCCGGAAGTACAGCTGAATGGAAGTCCCTCACATCGCGTCGTCGGACCCGGCACGAGAAACAAACATGAAGTAGCTGAATTGCCCGCTGACGGATGGGAAGCCCCAGCTCTCGATAATCGCCCGGCTCGGGGGCCAATCGTCGGATGAGGTTTCCACCCATTGCGACGAGGAACATGACGTAAACGACGTCGATGCGCTTCTCGTAGTCGCGCGCGAGCCGTAAGCGTCGAGCTGAGGCCGTTTGGGGATAGCGATCGTTTGCCCACGGGGGAGCGAATGGCGTGGATCTCGAGTCAACCGAGCCCTCCCGATGTCTATCGAATCCCGGTTGCGCGAGAAGTTGTGGAAAGCCCTTTTTGCGGGCGCTGGAATGGCCGGCGAGCGGCTCGCGGCGGAAGCTGCGCAGGAACGTGTGCGGGAGCATTTGACGGAACTTGGTCGGCAAATCCGTTTAATTTATTGAGATGCAATTCTCATGGCGGATCGATGGTCGCACCATCCGTTTCTCGCATTGTCGATGAACTCCCGCGCTCGTTCGCGCACCGCAATTTCAATCGGATCGCACCAATCGTCGAAAAGCTGGGAACCGTCTCCCCTTCACCCTGCGGAGAATGTGTCTTCGTGATATTGCTGCTCATGGCGTGGTCTCCGATCCGGCGCTCCAACGCCGGATGATTCGAGGTTGATCACCTCGGAAACTACGCCACCTTCAATTCCAACCAATCTCGCGACAGGACCGCGCGTTCCAGGTACAGGTTGGCGCCGTCGATAAAGAACGCGATTGTGTCAGATGGCGCATTGGCGTTCGACCGCTGCCGCCACTCATTCGGCCGCATGCAATCCATCCAAAAAAAGATACCCGATGCTCGCTCATCCGAGTTTAAGAGATAGTTCAAGAGTGTCCCCTGTTAGAAGTTGACCAATGCCGTACAACACAGACAACGCAACAATCACAGCGTAGATATAGGCTGCAAGTTGAGACCAGAATTCACCGTCGCGGCTGAACATGAGCGCGCCACTGAAGCTCAGAAGCAATTGTTGCCATCGCCTACAACAAGGCGCGTTTGCTCTGTCCAGCCCGTCATCAATGTGTCTCCTGACCTATCCGGCGCTTCCGACTAAAAATTAGGAGCCCGCCTCCTGGAGCACAAGGGCGGGGCCGCTTCCCATGCCCCCAAGACGGGAAGCCGCGCTGCTGGGAAACAGCTCACCTCTTCAGGGTCATTCAGAGACCCACGGGCGTGCCGATTGTCGCCCCTCGTCGCTCTCTACGACGTTGCGCAAGGCAATTTCAGAAAGCTGCACAACCAGCTGTCTGAGACGCGCAATCTCTTGCTTGCAGCGCTCCAGCTCGCGCTGTTCGTCTGTCATCGCCGGTGCTTCACGGCGATTCCTCCTTGCATCATGATACATGTAGAACCATTGTCCGCGAAGGGTTCAAGCTATTGCGTTCGGCAGACGCCTTTTCGACCACGAATTGCGCGGGCTCGCCGTGAGTGCCTTCGACAAAGCCCCTCGCCACCAACAGCTCGCGGGCATCGCGCATCAGTGCAGGGCTGCCGCAAATCATGACGCGGTCATGCTGCGGCTCGAGTTCCGGCAGCTCGATGTCCGCAAACAACTTGCCTGACGCGATCAGATCGGTGATCCTACCGCGGTTGTGGAAGGGATCGCGCGTCACGGTCGGATAATAGATCAGCTGGTACCGCACGAAGTCGCCAACCAGTTCATCGCTCGGCAGTGTTTCCGTGATCATCTCGCCATAGGCGAGCTCGGCGATCCGGCGGCAGCCATGCAGCAGCACGACATTCTTGAATCGCAGATAGGTTTCGGGATTCTTGATCACGCTCAGGAACGGCGCAAGCCCGGAGCCCGTGCCGATCAGATAGAGATTGCGCCCGTCCTCGAGATTATCGATGACCAGCGTCCCCGTCGCCTTGCGGCTGACGATGATCTCGTCACCCTCTTTCAGATGCTGCAGACGCGAGGTTAAGGGACCATCCGGCACCTTAGTCGAGAAGAATTCGAGCCGGTCCTCGTAATGGGCGCTGGCGAGGCTGTAGGCACGTAACAACGGCTTCTCGTCGACCTTGAGCCCGACCATCGTGAATTCGCCGCTGCGGAAGCAGAATGATGGATTCCGCGTGGTGGTGAAGCTGAAGAGATTGTCGGTCCAGTGATGAACGCTCAGCACGCTTTCCTGGTTGAAATTACTCATTGTGACCGGTCGCGAAAAAAAATTAGAGCACAATCATCGTTCCGAGTTGCCGAGCATCTCATCCTCAAACGGAACCTTGAATGACAAGAGCGCGAAACGCACCAACTCGTTCTCCTTAGGTAAAGGCAAAGGCGAGCAGGCTTGAGCTGAGCAGCACGAGACCGACTCCGGTCACTGCCAGGAAGCTGTCGGAGACAAGGTCATGATTGCCCATGAAATACCCTCGACAAGGCGTCGCCGCTGGAGGGTTACGTAAGTCGCGCTCGGGTCGCCGCGGAAACAGGATCATGACCGCGCCTCCGTCACGCTGAGATGAAGCCTCTGCCCACCCTCCAGCAAGAGAGATAGCAGTGGGCAGTCGCTGGTTGGTTTGCTGATAGAAATCGCGACCTTGCGCCGCCCAGAATAGTATCTCAGAAGGGCTTCCTTCACGTCCTCTGCAAGGATTTCTCGAGGATCTGAAAGCACGGTGGTTGTCATGGCTTTTGGTTTCCCGGTTTGCTGTGGGGTCGAATCTGCGGACCGCCGGGTGGTTGGGTTGATGTCCTAATTGCCATCATTCAGCAGCAGAGGTGTCGCAAAACTGTCATTCAGCATACCGGTGTCGTATAACTATTTTCGTTGCATTTTCCTGTCATTCGGAGGACTTTCTGCATCGCGTGGGCATCTGACGACGGAATCCACCTCAAAGGGAGGAGCCGATTGTGCGATACGACCGAACGGACGCCCGCATCCTCGAGATCGTGCAAAAGAACAACCGTCTAACTTCCGAGGCGATCGGCGAATTGGCCGGGCTTTCTGCGACCGCATGTCAACGACGACTGAAGAGGCTCCGCTCGGAAGGCATCATCCAAGCCGATATCTCAATCGTTTCGCCGAAGGCGGTAGGAAGACCTATTCAAGTGCTTGCGTTAGTGAGCCTGGAGCGGGAAAGTTCGGGTATCATTGATAGGTTTAAAAAGGCCATCAAATCGTCGGTTGAAGTCGTCAATGGATTCTACGTCACGGGCGACGCTGATTTTGTCCTCTACATTACCGCGTGTACCATGGATGATTATGAGCAGTTCACCCGGCGATTCTTCTATCAGAACCCGGACATTAAGGGCTTCAAGACTATGGTCATAATGGATCGCGTAAAGGCGGGCTTTGCCGTTCCAGTTGAGGTCCCGTCCGAGGATTGACGAAACTCGGATGCAGATGTCTCATCCCCCGGGTCCTCTCGGCGCAGGGATTTAAAAGGCACCGAAGCTGACAACAAAACCGGCTTGAAGAACGTTCATACGCGCACGTGCGCGAGTGCACGATTACATTCCAAATCGTTCGATAGCCGGGGTGGTAGCTCATCGGCGATCCTCGGCGGGCTTCGGTTCGCGGACGACCAGGCGGCCGTTGAGCGGCATCGCAGTCAGCAGGATATTGAAACCCTTGCCGTCCTCGTGCAGTCACGCGGCGCCGATCTTGGTCCAAAAGGCGTTGTCGCCTTCGCCGTCCACCACGAAGACCCCGTGAGGACGAAGGTCTTTCTGTTTGCGTTTCATGTTTTAGTCTCCCATTGGTTTTTCCGGCCACGTCCATCGCGGCCGGTCGAGAGTTTTCAGAGGCCGGCAGAGACGAGCGGAGGCGCAACGGAGGGTCCTGCCGAGGGCCCCTTCGGGGAGACGGTTGGATGCCTTGCGCGTTCGCGCTGCGGGACTAACTCACGACAAGAACGGCCGTGTGGAGGGTGGCGGGCGACGGGAGACGAGATGAAAGCGAACACGGGTTCGTTCTCAACGAGCCAAAGGGTCCGGGCAGACGTCATATCCTGTCCCGGCCCCATAGCAGCCAAACACAACGGGGTGCTTTCCGTGCCGCTCTCGGAAAGCTCCCTCGGAGCGGAACGAACGCGATGGCGATCGTCGGTCCGCGCCGATCAGCTCCGGCCGTAAACTTCGGCACCGCCGCCGCGCGCAGGGCCGGCGGTAGGATCGACGCCTTCAGGAAGATCGACGACGAGCGAATGGGTCGTCAGGATCAGCTTGGCTACCGACACCGCATTCTCGAGAGCGGCGCAGGTAACCTTGACGGGATCAATCACGCCGGCTTCGAACATGTCGGTAAATCTGCCGCTCCCGGCATCGAAGCCCGTGCCGGGTTGTTCGGCGACGACCCGTGTCACGATCAGAGCGCCATCCTGTCCGGCATTGCCGGCGATGATCGCCAATGGGCGCTTGATCGCGTCGCGGACCAGCATCGCACCAGCTTGTGCGCCATCAACCTCCTGATCCACCAATGGATCGAGCCGCGCTGCGACCTGCGCGAGGGCAGTACCGCCACCGGCCACCACACCTTCGCCACGGGCAGCCCGGGCTGCGTTAAGGCCATCTTCGAGGAGTTGCGCCGTGCGTTTCTGCTCGACCGGCGTGGCGCCGCCTGCGAGCAGGAGTGCGGTCCCGCGGGTGAGCTTTGCAAGGCGATCGGCCAGCTTGTCGCGCTGGATATTCTGCGGTGCCTCGTCCCACAGCTTCTGGACCAGTTGCCGCCGCCCGTCGATGGCCGCCTTGTCGCCATTGCCGCCCAGGATCACGGTCGCGGATGCGGATACCCTCGCGCGCGTCGCATTGCCCAGATCGGCGATCGTCACCTCCTCGATCCGGGCACCCAGGTCGCGCGCGATCACCCGGCCACCCGTCATGATCGCGAGATCCTCCATCATCGCCTTGCGCCAATGGCCGAATTCCGGCGGATTGATCGCGACGACGGTGCCTCGTCCCTGAAGCCGAGCCTGCATCACCGCCGCGATGACCTCAGGCGCGATCTCGTCCGCTACCAGCAGCAGCTGACGCCCGCTTTCCTTGAGCTGGTCGAGGATACGCAGGATCGGCTCGGCCGATGGCACTTTGTGGTCGGTCAGCAGGATCGCCGGATTGTCGAGTTCGGCGACCAGGCTTGAACTGTCGGTCGCCATATGGTGCGATACGAATCCGCGATCGAGCACGAGCCCTTCGTCGACCTCCAGCCGCGTCGGTGAGCCCGGCAACGCATATTCGACATGGACGACGCCTTCGACACCGACCCGCTCGAGCGCTTCCGCTATAAGCTCTCCCAGTGACGTCTCGGTGGCCGCGACGCTTGCAACCATGCGCAATTCGCCCTGACGCAGCGGCCGAGAGCCCTCTCGCAGTGCTTTGATGACCAGATCGCGGGCGTGGTCCATGCCGGCGACAACGTCGACCGCCTTGTGCTCCTGCTCGACCAGTTTCACGCCGTCCTGCACCAGCGCATTGGCGAGCGCTATCGCGGTCGTGGTGCCGTCACCGGCGATCTCATTGGTCTGGGCGGACACCTCGCGAACAACCTGCGCGCCCAGATTCTCGAACCGGCAGGGTAACTCGATCTCGGCCGCGATGCTGACACCATCGCGCGACACCAACGGCGTCCCGATCGGGCGATCCATGATGACGTTGGTTCCCTTGGGGCCGAGCGTACCGACGACAGCGCGGGCAAGCTGGTCCACGCCGCGCGCAAGAGCCGCCCTAGCTTCAGCATCGTAAAGCATGATCTTGGCCATCTATCGTCTCCTGAGCGCGCCGCCAGCCGTTGGGCGGAGCCTTGTCATTCCGGTCTGGCTAGGGGGATGGCACGCGCCGGCGGCGCGGCCGCCGGCGCTGATCGTGTCATTCGTATTGGAGCGCCTCGTCCATGTCCCCGAAGAGGATCACGGTGTTCTCGTCGATCATCACCATCCGGCCGTAATGGGTGGCGGTGGAAATCTCGAAGATGTGCGGTGTCATCTCGCGGCCGAGCGCCTCGCTGATCTCGGCCATGTCGAAGACGATCTTACCCTCGCCGTCCACACGGATCATCGCCGGCAGGTAGGTGACCTTGATTCCGGGACGCTGTTCCATGATCTCGGCGATGCAGCGTGCCTCGACGCTGTCGTTCATCGTTACCCCGCATTGATGCGAGATGGTGCGTTCCTGGGTGATGTCCTTGAGCGGCGTGAAGAGCTGCTGCTCGGTGGTAACGGCCATGTTGCGGGTTCCTTTCGGGGCGCGATTATTCGACGGGCTCGGCGACCTGCAGCTCCGGCATCGGAATTTGCGTCGAGAAGACGCCGATCTCCGACACGATCGCCTGCAGGCGGTTGATCGCCGACGCATAAGATTCGGCGAACTGCGCCGATTTCACCCGCGGCTGTGACCAGATGGGTTGCAGATCGAGCGCCGCCTGGGTCGCGATCGGCGAATATTTGTCGAACCAGTCCTGCAGCAGGCGCCGATTGTCCTCACCATGCGCGGGATCGCGCACGAGGGTCGCAAACAGCTCAACCGTATTGGCAAGGTTGCGCTCGTAATCCGCTTCCGCCGCTGAGATGACGAGGGGCGACGAATAGTCGCTCTGTGTCGCCGCGACCTGCATGACGAAACCAGAGCGGAACAACTCGCCGACCAGTGGCTCGAATAGCACGTTGACGATGAAATACTGCTCCAGGAAATCCTCGGCGCCGCGTGCAGATTCCACGAGTTCGCGAGCCTTCTGCCAGATCGAGTTCTCCAGCCAATTGCGCTTGCCGGCGTCGACGTCGAAGCCTTCGATGTCGAGCGCGATCTCGCCGAGATAGAGCGTTAGATCCTGCGCCAGCCGCAGCTTGTAGGACGAGTTGGTCAGGATCGCGTTGTTGACCATTTGGGTATAGCCGTAGCGCTGCGCGCGCATCAGCGTGGTGCCCAGGCCATATTCGGCATGCTTGAAGGCACCCAGATGATCTTGCAGTATTGTCACCCACGCCTTGTCGAAGCGCCTCGGTGCGCCGGCGCGCCGCGCGTTGTCGATTACGTTCTTGATCATGCCGCAGATGGTCGACTGGCGTTGATAGTGCGTCCGTTCCCATTCCTGGTCGGGCGCGCGATAGAAGTGCCAGTCGCTGCTCTTCAGCGCGGTCCACTCCTTCGAGTATGTCGGTGTGCCGTCCCCGAAGGAAATGATCCAATTCTGGAGGAGGTAGCGTTCGGGGTCCGGCTGGACGTCAACGGTGACGTCCTCGTAATGCGTCGCCCGACGCCCCTTTGGCTCGAAATAATTATAGGCTCGGCTATCCGATCCCGGAAAGGTCTTGGCGCCCGCCGCTGCGGACCTCTGCTCCTGCTCCATCACTCGTCCAGACATCGTCTTCTCCCTCTCTCTCTTAGGCATTCGGCCTCATGCTTGGCTGGCGGGCGTGAACTTGTCGGAATACATCCTGGCCGGGTCGATATCGGCCATTTGCAGGATCGGCAGCGCGGCATCGATCATCGGCGGTGGACCGCAGCTATAGGCGTCCGCCTCCTCGATATTCTCCATGTCGAGCAGGTGGCGGCGCAGCACGTCGTGGATGAATCCGGTTTCGCCGTTCCACTCCGAATCCGCTTCGACATGTGACAAGGCGGGAATGAACTTGAAGTCGGGCATCCGCGCTTCAAGGTCGGCGAAGACGTCGAGCGCGAACAGATCCTGCGTTGTCCGGGCGCCGTAGAAGAAGCGAACCGGGCGCGTCTCGCCGCTTGCCGCCTGGTCGAGCAGGATCGACAGCAACGGTGCCATGCCCGATCCGCTGCCGACCAGGATCATCGGCCCGTCGCGCTGCTCGCGACGGAAGCAAGAGCCATAAGGCCCCTTCACCGTGATCGGATCACCGATCTTCGCCTCGCCGATCGCGGTCGAGAAGGCACCGCCGGGATAACGCTTGATGATGAACTCCAGGCGATCGGGCTCACTCGGTGGATTGCCCATCGAATAGGAGCGCGTGATCTCCGCGCCATGAAGCGTCAGGTCCGCAAACTGTCCGGCCCGGAACTTCATCGGCTCGTCTAGGTCGATCGCGATGCGAACGATGTCGTGCGTCAGCGGCTCGACGCTCGCCAGCTTTCCGTTGAACGCCTTGACTGCGATCGAGCGCGACAGCAGGTCCTCGTCATAGTTGAGCAGCTCGACCTCGACGTCGCTATAGACGAGCGTCCGGCACAGCAGGACCTGACCGCTTTCCTTCTCCGGGTCGGAGAGCGCGAAGGTCGAATATTTGAGCATCTCGACATCCCCTTCGTTGAGGATGCATTTGCACGCGGAGCACTGCCCTTCCTTGCAGCCGTGCGGCAGGGTGACGCCCTGGCGGAAGGCTGCGTCGAGGACGGTCTCACCTTCCTCCACTTCCATCTCGACCCCGACCGGCTCGAGGCGCACCTTGTGCACCGCCGGCCTGCGCTGAGGCATTTCCTGTCCCATGATCATTCTCCGTGAGGCAGTCGCAGCGGATGCCGGGGGAGGCGGCGACACCACCTCCCCGGCCGCCGGTGGGGGTCAGATTCGGCGGATCTTGAAACCCTTGCGATAGTCCTCGACATGTTTGGCCCGCGCCTCGGGCTTCAGTTCGCGCAGCGCGAGCAGCGGGCTGCGGATGGTGTGGCCTCGGACATGGTCAAGGGTCCACATGTCCTTCTCCTCGAACGACATGTGCGGCTGAGCAATCAGCGTCTTGCCGTCAGGACGCACGAAGCCCATGTCAACGATGGCGTCGGCGAGATCCCAGCCGTCATAGATTTCTTCCCACTGGCGGCGGCCCGAGAAGCGGCCCATCGCTGGGGTCGGACGGCCCTGATATTCGGCGGCGAACGCTTCCTTGTGGGTCCAACGGTCGACCTCGCTGGCATAGGTGAACAGCTCGCCGTCCACCTCGTCGACGCAGAAGTCCTCGCGGACGACGCATGGCACCAGGCTCGACCAGCAGCGATGCGGATAAACGTAGCCGGTGTCGGCGAAGGTGATGATCTCGCTGCCGGGTTTGGAGAGTTTCTCGTAATTCTCCCACCAGGCGCCGAACTCGTCGTACCAGCCCGGATACTTGGCCTCGAACCATTCGAAATCGCGCTCGGTCTGCGCCTCGATCCGCCAGAAATTCGCCCACCAGCCGGCCGAGATGGCCTGCGCGACCTTGTGGACATAGCCCTTCTTGACGATCGAATCGAACGCCTCATGGACGTCGTCGTGGTGGATCTTGATGCCGTATTTTTCGAGCGGCAGCATATAAGTGCGATAATAGTCCTCGAAGATCCAGCGGTGCCACAGCTCCGCGTAGCTCTCCTTATTCTTGTCGCGATTCTTGGTGCCATATTCGATGATCGTACCGATCATCGCGTCAACGAACATGTGGTTCTGCCAGAAGGAATAACGAATATCGCGTTCCAACAGCAGATGATTATCTGGCTCCTTCAGTACCGACATCAGCATCGAATGGCCGTTGCCGATATGGCGGCTTTCGTCGCTCTGGACCGAGAGGAACACGGTCGGCAACGCGTAGTCGCCGTTGCGTGCGGCCTCCGACGGCATCGCCACAAACAGCGTGTTGGTGAACGCCGTCTCGGCGGCGACTTGGAGATAGATATTCGATGCGGTGATCGCATCACCGGTCAGGAAGGCCTCGCCAAACTGCCGCCCGATCGTCGTCGCAGCGCATTTGCCGAACGCCTTCTCAGTGATGTCGAACCCGGCCGGATCGATATAATTCTCCATGTACCATTTCTTGAGGTTCATCTGGATGGTCGAGTGCCGGAACTCGTCCACCATCTGCATCGTGAAGCCGGTGCGCAGATGATCGCCGGGGGCGAGCTGCCCGAGCGGCGCCATTGCTCGGGCGGCCGAGATCTCGGGGAAGGGGATGATCGCCAGGAACAGCTTCATCCATTCAATCCAGCGCGGCTCGACGTTGCGGAACATGTCGCCGCGCAAGGCTGCGTCGAGCGCGCCATAGACGCGATTGTCCTTCTCTTCCTGCATGGGGAAATAGGAACGCAGCACCTGCTTCATCGGGTCGCGCGGCGCCTTGCTGATCTTGTAGTCGGTCGGGAACGCCATCGCGTCCTGCACATAGGACGGGGTCCAGCCCAGATCGGCGATGAGGCGCGTCGCCTCCCCGATACTGATGCCCTTCTGGCTTGTAATCTTGTTGAGTGTGAGTGCCTCAGTCATCGCTCATCTCCTTTCCCTGGCGCGGCGGGGCTTTTTGCGGTTTGGCTGTGACGACATGGCCCGATCATCAGGCACGGCCACCGCTTGAGTCCGCTCAGCAACATACGTGCCAAGGGGAGAAGTGCTGGATTTCTTGGAATAGGCGGAGCGGGGCGCGTCATCGATGCGACACGCTGCGCAACACTATTGTCCCGTCGGTGACGCAGATCTGTTCCGTCGACGCGCGATGCGGGTCCGCCGATCGTCTTCGGCTCTGCACAGAAACGACCTGTTTCCGTCACCCAAGCGCCTCACCTTCCTGCCTGGCATCAAGCATGGCATTTGCCATCGCTTCACCTCCTCCCATCAGCTCATGCCAGCCTGCATCCCAAGCGAACCGCGCGATGACGAGGTGGCGGCCTCATGTCGGTTACGGTGGTTTTGGGAAATTGGCGAAGCATGAGGTGAACTAAAATCGACTCAAGATGGGAATCTCGCGCCAGTCGGGAGCCGCGGTGCGAACATCTCATTTGAAATTGCAATTTGCTTTCCTTGAGCAATCGCGCGTCGCGCGATCCGAAATCCTGAACCTGGCTCGCCTTACTGAGTAACGACAGGCTTTGATGGAGGCGTTTTGGATGCTTGAGGCGCAAGGATATATCGCAATTTCGGTCATCTATTTGGTCGTCGCCTGGGTTCATTGGCGGTTTTCAAACAAAGCTCACGTTGCGACCGGCCAATCGGCGGCGAACGAATCGAATGAGCAAGGAGCCAGAGAATGAACAAGGAGACCCTGATCATCTGCGCGAGTTACGCTGCCATCGCACTGATCTACTTCGCGATGGCGATTGCTCATGCGGTGGGCATTTAGAAGAAGCGGGCGAGTGAGAGTGCACTCGCCGGCTTGATTGCTAGCTCTCAGGGCTGGATTTTGTCGGTATTGGTTGGCAATGGCGAGCACCGAACGCTGCTCATATATCCGAGTTTCTCGAGGTCGATGGACGAGTTAACGTCGCGATTCAATCTTGGCATCTCGATGACCTTCGATGTGGATGGCATGGCATGAGCCAAAGACAATGTCCGATCCTTCATTCCAGAGGCTTGAGTTTCTTGGATTGCCAGAGGGGAGAACATGATCTGTCCTTCCCGATTGGCAAAGGAAGCCCGCGCGGTCTTGATCTGTAAGGCGATCTCGGAAATCTCATTTTGCCTGTTCTTGAGCTCTGCTGTGACGTCCCTTTGCTGCCTCACAAACGAGGCGACGGCATCTGCTAGTGATTCCGAGCGCGCAGGCTTAAGGGACTGGTTGATCCAGTGCATCTCGGCAACTTCTGCTCGCAACTGGAGCGAGAATTCGATCATCGTAATCGTGCTTACAACGAGCGCGACGCCAGCTATTCCAAACCCTAGACGCAAGCACCATCGCGTCGTGAATAAGCGCGCAATCGAGTCTGCAGCAGCGCCGAACCGCCCATGTGGGTGGAATTCTCCCCGAGGCTTCGGATCGCCCTGAGACTTTCCCGTCAGCTCGCGCAAGGCCTGCGGCATTTCGGGGCGCAGTCCCGCGGCTCGCAGTTCCTCTCGAATGACGGCGTCCGGATAATCGAGAACATCCGTATGATCTTCCGGCGGGTTCGCGTCGAGGCGAGCCAAGATCGTTTCGATCAGCGATTTATTCATGTTTACTCCTCCAGATCAGCGATCTTGGTGCCAGACGGCGGCTTACGGTTGACGCGCAAGTCGTTCGCTCCAAGCTCCAGAATGATGCGGCGCAAGTTCTTCTTGAGCGCGTCCACCTTTTGAGGAGAAACACTCATGGCCTCGGCTATTTCACGCGAGGTTCTGAGGCCTGTGAGCATATGCATCGCCACTTGGTTGGCCCCCGGGTCCTGTTGTTCGATGAGTTGCGAAAGACTCGTGATCGACAGCGCGTCGTCTTGAGTGGGACGCGCGGGGAAGCGGATCACCGCTTCATCATCGAAATCGAACAACCTTGCGCCTGGTGACCTCATCTGATCGCTGCGAATGCTTCGCATGATGCCGACGAGATAGACGAAGAGCTCATACTTCTTTAAATCAACCGTTCTGGTTGTGAAGCTCCGCGTGATAGCTTCTTGCGCAAGTTGTTCGGCTTCGTGCCGCCTGTTCGCTCGACCGACACTCATCCGATAGGCGACAGCGAGGACTCTTGGATAGAGGTCGTCCCAATCGATGTCGTCCACCCACTCCGGTCGTTTTTGCATTCTTCACCGCCTTGATCGAGGCATTCCAATGCCCGCGCCCCCATCGGGTTGGCGAACAGCTGAATCTCATTCGGGTAGGCGAGCCTGCGGCACGTTTTCATCCCACTCGATCAAATAAATTCAACAACATAAAAAATTTTGCAAAATCAGCGACTTGTTCTTGCAAGACACTGTCGGCGCAACGGGCCGGCGATCTGCAAGCTCGGCTTCAAGGTGTTCAGCTATGGGCTCTTCACGAAGGGCACCGTCAAGGAGACGCTCGGGACGATCAATCAGCCGATGGTCATTGGCGTGTTGCCGTCCAGCCGGGCGACATCGTCAGTGCGGATGATGACGGCGTGATGGTCGTGCCGAAGGCGACCAGCGCCGCGGTCGTGAAAATCGCAGCCGCACGTGACGGGAAGGAAGCGGGAGCCATGAAGGCACTCCTGGACGGTGGCGATATTCTCGAGCTTTCCGGGATGAAACGGGTGCTGTCCGCCAAGAATTGCACTCGGGACTGAGGCCGGGCGCCGCTTTTCGCGCCGACGGCACCGGCAAGCGAGAATTGGCGGTGATGAAGGCGGTCACACGGTTTCCTCCGGTGCAAGAGCATCGCGCATATCCTGCATCACCTGATCGGCTTCGTTTCGCAAAAATCGCCGGCCACGTCATCCTGTTGGATGGCGAGCGTGCTGTCGAAAGCGAGCGAGACGGAAAGCCGTCCCCGCTCTCCTACCGAGCGGGCGCAGGAACTGTCTGGATCAGATCATCCAGCAGACCAGGTTCACTGCGGAAGACCAAACTTGATGCATGGGATCGGAGGCATCGAAGGGCGCTTCAATTCCATCAGTTGCGGTCTTGGAAATGCAGGCCGCTACGGGCGCAGCCGGAAAGATCGACCGAGCGCCAGGGCCTAGTAACCTGGCCAATTGCCAAAGGGTGAATGGCGCTTCGGGTTCCCATCAGCCCCGTGGGTAGCGCCGTGAAGGGGCTCAGAAGCCATCATCACCCTTCCTGGGGCGGGAGAACCACCAGGGAACTGAGAGCATCGGCTCTTCCTGCAAAAGACTCGTTTAGGGATCATTGACGATCCAGAAGATACGTAGACATATCAAATTGACGAAAGTTCCTGTGAACTGTATACGTATCATTTAACTCTTGAATGAATCGAGAACATATCATGTCGCGCGCGCCGGATCCGCTCCTCAAGGACCTTGGCCTGCGCTTTCGCAAGGCGCGCTTGGCCGCTCGCTTGTCGCAGCAGCAAATCGCCCAGCGGGCCAATATCAGCAGGCCTCGCTATCGGGACATCGAAACGGGGGCTGCCGCCGCCCGTGCAACCACACTTGTCAACGTCGCACGCGCACTTGGCATGGAGGTGATGCTGATCCCGCAGGCGATGGTGCCCGCTGTTCAGTCGATGCTCCAGCCTGCGGATAGTGATGATGATCGCCCTGCGTTCACGTCGGATGTCGAAGACGAGGAAGGATCATGAGCGCGACACCCCACGCCGCCGAGCGTATCCAGTCGCTCGATATCTCGTTGAACAATCTTCCGGTCGGCACCCTCGTCCGGACGCCGGGCGACTACAACGCGTTCAACCTCTTGCCTTCTTATCGGAGCTTGAACAACCCGCCGATCTTCAGCCTGTCGCTTCGATCGATCGATGGCGGCCTTCGCAGGGACCCGAAACCGATCCGCGGAGCACTTCCACCGTTCTTTGCAAACCTGCTGCCCGAAGAGAAGCTGCGCGAGGCGATGGAAAAGCACCACGCGGCGTCAGTCAGGCCGGGCAACGATTTCGATCTGCTCGCAGCTCTGGGAACCAATCTGCCCGGCGCGGTGCGCGCGCTGCCAAGTGACGGCATCCCCGTTCCCATTGGTTCGGAAGCGGAGGGCAACAAGAAGGCGCGCTTTTCGCTCGCCGGCGTGCAGATGAAACTGTCGGTCATGAAAAACACGGGAAAGGAAGGCGGGATCACGCTCGCCGTGGACGACGAGCAAGGGCAGTACATCGCGAAATTTCCCTCGCTCACGCACATCGGCCTATCGGAGAACGAATTCGCAATCCTCGCCCTTGCGGAAGCGCTGGGGATGGACGTGCCCGCCCGCGAACTCGTCGACAGATCAGAGTTTGCCGGCATCCCGGAAGAATTCAACACCATGTCCACGGGCAAGGTCCTGCTTGTCCGCCGTTTCGACCGCGAGGCTAGCGGCGCGCGCGTGCACATGGAGGATTTCGCGCAAGTGTTTGGCCGATATCCGTCCGAGAAATACACCGGCGCAGCCTATCACAACATCGCGGCAGCGCTGAACAGCGGCGTCTCCTTCGATGCAGCTATCGAATTTGTGCGACGCCTCGCCCTGACAGCGCTCACCGGCAACGGTGACATGCACCTCAAGAATTGGTCGCTGCTGTATCCCGGAGATGGCCGGACACCAACACTGTCGCCTGTCTATGACGTGCTTTCAACGATTCCCTACATCCCAAAGGACGGCATGGCGCTCAGCCTTGCCGGCGAAAAGTCGTTCAAGGCGCTGACCCAGGAGCGCTGGCGCAATTTTGCAAACCGCAGCCGTCTTCCGGAAGGGGCCGTGGTGACAGCAGTAGCGGAGACTGCGGCGGTGGCGCGCGACAAGTGGTCGGCTCTTCCGGAACGCGATGTTGTGCCTGCGCAGGTCCTCGAGCGGATCGATGCGCATGTCGATGAAATGGCAGCCATCCTCGCGCCTTAAGGTTGGCAGGTCTTGGAAACGCACATCCCCCGATCTTGCCATCGCATAAGGGATGTTGCCGAATGCACTCGCTCACAGATTTTCCGGCCAGGCTTCCGGGCGTCATGCCAATCAAGAGGCGACGGTTCGTTCTCGAAGGCGATCTTCTTTCTGCGGCTGAAGGCGCCGACATTCGCCGGCGCATCACCTCTTGCCCGATCTCCTCATCGAGGTCGGCCCCGGGTTCGATTTTCACCAGCGCCGGCTCGAACACCATTTTGCCGCCGTCTGAACCTTTGTTCAGCATCTTGACCTCGATTACGGCCGCAGCGGCGAAGCTCGTCATGATCTGCATCGCTGCGGCATCCAGAAGCAGCGCCTTGTGCATTGTGATCTCTTGTCATCTCGCGTTGACGGCGTTCGACGATATCCGAGATGTCAAAGCGACCGAGGAGAACGGATGGAGGGGCTAATCAACGCGAGTCCTTGTCGGGAAAAATTCGCGCCGCCCCTTGAAACCTTTTCCGGCCTTCTTAATCTTTTCGGCGTCGCGACCGCGGCGATCGGGATGCTCACGGGGTCCCGCGAATGAGTCCGGCGCCGGACGGTGTCCAGAGCCTGCTCGTACCCATCTTGCTCCAGGGAGGATTTGGCTATGAGGTATGATTGGACTCCCCTCGGGAGGTCCGCCATCGGCTTCGACCGCCTTTTCGACGTTCTCGACGAGGTCCAGCGCACCGCCGAAGAGAGCTATCCCCCTTACAACATCGAACGTCTCGACGAGAACCGTTTCCAGATCGCGGTGGCCCTCGCCGGATTCACGCCGGACGAGGTCGCGCTGACGGTCGAGCAGAACGTCCTGACCCTCGAGGGCCGCAAGAGCGAGAAGGAAGAGAAGACCTACCTGCATCGCGGCATCTCGGCGCGCAATGTCAAGCGCCAGTTCACGCTCGCCGAGCATGTCGAGGTCAAGGGCGCCCGCTTCGAAAACGGTCTGCTCATCATCGAGCTGCAGCGGGAGATCCCCGAGGCGATGAAGCCGCGCCGCATCGCGATCGACGGCATCGCTGCGAGCAACGTCACACAGATCGAATCCCGGTTCGCCTGATCGGTCCCGAAATCGGAAAAATCTGAAATTGCCGCCGCGAGGACCCGCGCGGCGGATGCTGCAACTCGTCCTGGATCGGGAGGCGACCATGCGGCCGACGACCGCGCCCGACGACAACATTGTCGATTTCAACTCTTTCCCTCATCCCGGCGTCGCATTCGAGCACCCGCGGGGTGTAGTCTCACACCCGAGAAGTGCGCCATCCGGGCCTCATGGGCGTCGGATGCGACCGGGATCGGGTCGTGCCCGTCGCTCAGGGCTCCCGAAGGGCTCAAGGCGCCGGTGACCATCGACGAGATCCTGGAAGCGCTCTGCGCGCTGGACGGCCGGCCCGCGGCTATTGCATGCCGGCGTCGCTACCACTGGCCCGGGTGCGGCTGCCTTGTTCTATGATCGATCGAAGCTGCCGTCTGATCCTCGCCGGCAAGACGCCGCCGGTGACATCTATCGGCATGGCGCAGGATAATGATCGACCCACATCGCCGGCGCCCTGATCAGACATTCCCGCTCGCCGAAGCCAGACGGATCTTGCGGCGGCTCGGACGTCCCATACACCTCCAAGGGTGCGAGCTGGCTCAACATGATTGAGATCGAGATCGAGCGTCTTGTGAGGAAAATGCCTCTATCGCTGGATCGATGATCTAACCCATTGCGCCGCGCGATCACCGCTTGGGAACGGCCGAGGGATGCCGGGACGCTCCCGCATCAAATGGATGTTCGCTACAGACAAGGGCCGCGCGAAAATGGGTCGAAGCGCTCCCGGGTCTTCCAAAGAGTCATGGTCACTGTGCAGAGGCACTCCTGCGGTCGGAGACGGGTAGCGGCGTCTCTAGCCGCTTATGTCCGAAAGCAAACGCACGGCTTGTCCGAAGCTCGCCAAGCTATCGCGAACGTGACATTGCGCGCGACAAACCAGAGGCAATCAAGGCCGCTTGGTGCTGGCCTCAATCCTGCAATCGCAAACGCTGCGTGTAAGGCGGCGTAACAGCAACAGGAACACAACGATTTTGGACTGCGATGAGACCCGCTGCCCGTCGCAGGCGGTGAGCTTCGACGCATGTCCATCTCGGTGTGTCGCTGATGCGTGCGCTGTGGCGACATGCCTGAAGCAGATGTCGCACTCGGTCCACGGAAGGACGGGTGCAAATGGCTGTGTGTCATCAGCCTTCGTTCGATGATGACGCACATGATGAGGTGATGATGCGATTTGAAGTTTTTACCTGGGGGGCCGCAACAGCTGCGCTCGTTGCAAGCGGAGCGGTCAATTCAACAGATCTTCAGCCGGCAGCAAAAGTCCCGCCGAAACTGTGGAGCTGGACCGGAGGATATATCGGCGGACACGTTGCCGGCGGCTACGGCCGGACGTCGTTCAGTGATCCCTATGGCCCGTCAATTTACGGCGACGTCGTTGATACGCCTGTATTCCTGGCTGGCGGACAGTTCGGCTACAACTGGCAGCGGGACCGCTGGGTGTTCGGCGTCGAACTGGAGGCGAGCCGTGCCGTCTCGGACGGCACAAACACCTGTCTTGCCTTCTCCAGCGTTGCAGTGATCGCAACCTGCAACGCAGGTCCAAGCGTCCTTGCCACGGGAACCGGTCGTGTGGGTTACGCTTTTGGCCCGCAGGGCCACACGCTGGCCTACGTCAAAGGAGGCGCCGCTTGGCAAAACAATCGCGGTGCGATCGCCAATCACAACGAATTCCGAGACGGGACCTTTGCCGGCTTCCCGCGGCATACGACGCAGTTCGATTATGGTCGTTTCGGCGGGACCGTCGGCATCGGCATTGAGCAGCAGCTCACGCCCGCTTGGTCCGTCAAATTCGAGTACGACTATATGGGGTTTGGCGGCCCTCGTGTGGCGACCCCTCCAACCGTGCAGCGTCCGCCCCTTGCTATCATCCCCGCCAGCACGAGCAGCCTATCCAGCGATTATCACGTTGGTAAGGTCGGCTTGAACTATCATTTTGGCGTCGATCCGACGGCGGAATGGACCGATGCGCCGCTGCACCCGGCAACAGCGACCGCCGTAGCCAAGCCTGTTCTATCGACAGGCGACTGGTCGCTCGAAGGCGGCTCACGGGTCTGGCTCAGCCGGGGAGCTTTCCAATGGGACCACATACATCCGCCCCGGTTTCCAGGAGATGAGAGCGTTCCCACTTCAAGGCTCACCTATCAGGGACTGGACGGAGTGTCCGGCGAGTTGTTCGGACGCCTTGACAGCCCCTGGGGGATATTCCTGAAGGGCAATATCGGCCTCGGGCGCTTCAACAAAGGAAAGCGGAACGACGAAGATTCGAGCATCTTGAACTTAGCCTATGTCAACGCGTTATCAAGTCAGGCGAATGGACGGTTCACGTACTTCACGGTGGACACCGGCTACGATTTTCTGCGCGGCAGCACCTACAAGCTGGGCACATTCGTCGGATGGACCTCCTACGGCCAGAAGTCGGATTCGATAGGTTGCGTGCAGACCGCTTCGACCTCGCCGGCCTGGCCATGCACGGGGCCGTACCAGTGGCAGGGGCAGCTCATCGGCAGTCAAGACACCAATTGGAATGCGCCGCGCATCGGCCTCAGCGCCGAGGCTTTGGTGCTTGAACGCTGGCGCGTGAGCGCCGACGTTGCTTACCTGCCATGGACCGATTTCAGTGGTCGCGACAACCATCTCCTCCGCCCACAGACAACTTTCTACGATCAGCGCGGAGAGGGTGGTGGAGGCCTTCAGGTGGAAGGCGCGCTCTCCTACTTTCTCACCAAGAATGTCAGCATCGGAGTTGGTGGCAGATATTGGTCAATGTGGACCAAGAAGGACAGCGATGCAACCTACAACGCCAATTTGCACGATACCCGAGTTCAGAGCCCTGCGCTTGCGAAATACCGCATGGAGCGATGGGGCACGTTTGTCCAGGCTTCCTACAAATTTGACTGAAAGCCCAGTGGCTCTGCACGGTCATTTTGACCGGTTGCGTGCGGCGGCGATCAGATGTCGTGCGCGACAAGTGGCCGCCCTTCCGGAACGCGATGTCGCGCTGCGGGACCCTGATAGTTGCGAAGGCGCGCGACCGACATACGGGACTTCTCCTACTTGGAGAGGGTCTTGGCGGCTTCCAGTTTCTCGAACAGCGTCGCAAACATCTGCTTGGCCTTGCCGACCTGCGGCACCGCCTTGGCCTGCTCGATGTTGGTCGGCGTGCCGACCACGATCATCGCCACCATGCCCATGGCGTAATGCGGCACGCACTTCACGCCATAGACGCCGGCCTGATCGAATTTCACGCTCGTGTCTTCGCCATTCTTGCCGACGAAGGGAGCCGCACCGTCCGGCAGCATGCCCTTGATGCTCGCGGCATTGTGTCCCTTGTCGGCGGCAACGAATTTGACGGTGTCGCCGGGTTCGATTTTCACCAGCGCCGGCTCAGGCGCCGGCGATCGCCTACATCTGGATCGGCATTCTGACGGCTTCGACCTATCTCCTGGCCGGCCACGCGCGGGAGCAGGTCTGTCTCTACATGTGCCCATGGCCGCGCATCCAGGCCGCGCTCACCGATGAGTGGGCGCTCAACGTCATCTACAAATACGACCGCGGCGAGCCGCGTTGTTCGATGAAGAAGGGAAGAGACCTGCGCGCGCTGGGCGGCGAGAAGATCGGTGAGTGCATCGATTGCAAGCAGTGCGTCGCGGTCTGCCCGACCGGCATCGATGTCCGCAACGGCGCGCAGCTCGGCTGCATCCAGTGCGGCCTCTGCATCGATGCCTGCGATAACGTGATGCAGAGGATCGGCAGGCCGATGCGGCTGATCGGCTACGACAACGACATCAATGTGCAGCGCCGGACATCCGGCAAGACGGAGATCTTCAAGCCGATCCGTGCCCGGACGGTGGTCTATGCGTCGCTGATCACCCTGGTTTGCGCGGTGATGCTGCGTGCACTGCTGACGCGGTCGCTGCTGGACGTCAACGTGCTGCACGACCGCAACCCCGTGGCGGTCAAGCTCAGCGATGGCGCGATCCGCAACGGCTATACGCTGCGCTTCCTCAACAAGCGCGGCTTTGATCGCGTGATTGCCGTCGATGTCGACGGGCCCGCCAATGCGCAAATCTACATCGTCGGCGTCGATTCCGTCACGCCGGACCGGCCGATGATTATCCTCGCACGCGATACCACCACCGAGCTGCGCGTGCTGGTGACTGCACCCTTCGGCGAGAAGGCCGAGAAGACGGCGACGGTGAAATTCCGCATCACCGACATCGGGCTCGGCGAGGTTACCTCCGCCACCGATCATTTTGTCACGCCCTGAGATCAGAGGAAACCGGACATGACAATTTCTTCATCCGCCATACGGCCGATAACCGGGCGCTTCGTCCTGATCGCCGTGGTCTGCTTCTTTGCCGTCGTGATCGGCGTCAACACGGTGATGATGCGTTTTGCCATCGCCACGCTGCCGGGGACCGACGTCGATAGCGCCTATAGTGCGAGCCTGGCTATCAGAAGGAAATCCAGGCCGCGCATCAGCAGAACGGGCGCGATTGGAAGGTCGCTGCGCATATCGAGCGCCAGGCCGACGGGACGGCCCGGCTGATCCTGGATGCAAAGGCGCAGGACGGCGCGCCGCTTGCCGGATTGTCGGTCTTCGGCCGGCTCGAGCGTCCCACTGCTCGCAGAGCCGACCAGCTGCTCGAGATGATCGAGGGCGGCGGCGGCAGCTACCGCGGCATCGCGCATGGCGTTGCAGCGGGACAGTGGGAGCTGGTGATCGAGGCCAACCGGGACGGAAAGCGCCTGTTCCTATCGCGCAATCGTGTGGTCCTGAACTGACGGAGCGCTGCAATGCAGTCGACGATCGATTTTTCGCACTTCCTGAAGAAGTCCGGCTCGAATCTCCTGCGCCTCGATCTCGCAGTCGACGGCATCCGTTGCGCCGCCTGCATGGCCAAGATCGAGCGCAACTTATCGCAGATCCCGGATGTCACCTTGGCGCGAGTCAATCTGACCGATCGGCGCCTGGCGCTGGAGTGGAAGGCGGGCGCGGTGGATCCCGCGCTCTTCGTCGTTCGTCTCGCCGAGCTCGGCTATAAGGCCTATCCGTTCGAGCCGGCGGACGCAGAGACACGCGAAGCCGATCTCGCAAGTGCGCTGCTGCGGCGCCTGGGTGTTGCCGCCTTCGCGGCGATGAATGTGATGATGCTGTCGGTGCCGGTCTGGTCCGGCCATCTCAGTGACATGCTGCGCGAGCAGCGCGACTTCTTTCATTGGCTCTCCGCGCTGATCGTGCTGCCGGCGGCAGCCTATTCGGCCCAGCCGTTCTTTGCGTCGGCCTGGGCGGCGCTGCGTGCGCGCGGTGTCAACATGGATGTGCCGATTTCGATCGGCATCGTCCTGGCACTGGCGATGTCGTTGTTCGAAACGGCGACGCATGCCGAGCACGCCTATTTCGACGCGGCGATCATGCTGATCGCGTTCCTGCTGGCAGGCCGCTATCTCGACCAGAACGTGCGGCGACGCACCCGCGCCTTTGCCGGCAATCTTGCCACGCTGAAGGCGGAGACCGCGACCAAGTTCGTCAACGAGGAAGAGATCCGCACCGTTCCCGTCGCCGCGATCCGCCCCGGTGACATCGTCCTGCTCCGTCCCGGCGAGCGGTCGGCCGTCGACGGCGCTGTCCTCAGCGGCCGCTCCGAGATAGATCAGAGCCTGATCACCGGCGAGACACAGCCAACGACGGCAATCGCCGGAAGTGCGGTCTACGCCGGGGCGCTGGTGCGGTCCGGCGCGCTGCGCGTGCGCGTCTCGGCGGCCTCTGAGGCAACGCTGCTGTCTGAAATATCGCGGCTGCTGGAGAATGCCCTGCAATCGCGTTCGCGCTATCTGCGCCTTGCCGAACGTGCCTCACGACTTTATGCCCCTCTCGTTCACGCCACGGCACTGCTGACGATGATCGGCTGGCTTATCGCAGGCGCCACGCTCCACGATTCAATCGTGATTGCAATCGCTGTCCTCATCATCACCTGTCCCTGCGCGCTTGGCCTCGCCATCCCAGCCGTTCAGACGGTGGCCTCCGGCGCCCTGTTCGGCTCGGGCGTGTTGCTCAATGCAGGTGACGCGATCGAGCGGATCGCTGAGGTCGATCGGGTGATCTTCGATAAGACCGGCACGCTGACTCTGCCTGAACTCGACGTCGCAAATGCCGGTTCAATCCCTGCCGATGTGTTCGATTTGGCCGGCCGCCTGGCGCTCTCGAGCCGGCACCCGGTCGCCGCCGCGGTTGCGCGCGCGGCAGGCGCAAAAGCGCCGCTGCCGGGCATCGCGGAGGTACCGGGGCAGGGCGTTTCCGGCGTGGTCGATGGTGTCGACATCAGGCTGGGGCGGCCGTCCTGGTGCGGCGCCGATGAGGCGGCTAACCAGATTCTCCAGAACGATCCCGAGGCATCCGTCGTCGCGTTTCGACATGGTTTGATGCGCCATGTCTTTGCAGTCCGGCAGCGGATCCGTCCTGATGCGGCGAACACCGTCTCTGCGCTGCAGCGGGTCGGCTTGACTGTCGAGATGCTGTCCGGCGACCGGGAGCCGGCCGTCAGGGCCGCTGCCGAGACGCTCGGCATTTATCATTGGCGTGCCGAGGTGACCCCGGTCGACAAGATCGCCCGCATCGACGAGCTCGCGCGCCATGGCCACAAGGTGCTGATGGTCGGAGACGGTCTGAACGATGCGCCGGCGCTGGCCGGCGCTCACGCCTCGATGTCGCCGGTCACCGCAACGCACCTCAGTCAGTCGGTGGCGCATGCGGTGTTTCTCGGCGAGCGGCTTGCACCCGTGCAAGCCGCAATCGCCATTTCACGCCAGGCGCTGCGGCTGATGCGACAGAACCTCTGGCTCGCGGTGATCTACAACGCGCTCGCCGTTCCGGTCGCCATGGCCGGCCTGGTGACCCCGCTGATCGCCGCGGCCGCGATGTCCACCTCATCGCTGCTCGTCATGCTCAATGCCCTGCGCGCGCGCCGGGAGAGGGAAGCCATCTGATGGAAGTCCTGGTCTATCTGGTTCCGCTTGCGATCATGCTTGGCGGGCTCGGCCTTGCGGCCTTTCTCTGGTCGCTCAAGAACGGCCAGTATGACGATCTCGATGGCGCCGCCTGGCGGGCGATCGCCGACGATGAGCCGGCTGAGACATCCTCCACCTTTGTGGACCCAGCGATGGTCCAGCATCAGCAACGCGGTCGCAATCCCGGCGAAGGCAATCAGCAGGGCCCACCAGGAGGCCTTCGCGGCGAACCGAGCGGGGTTCGGTAAACCGGACGGTCGCCACCGCTCAGCGATTGCCGCCCACCTATCAACAGCAGCTGGAGAAATTGGTCAGCTTATGGGAGGCGCAAGAAGATGTCGGCTTCAGCTGTGAACATGCGGTAGATCGTGAATTTGTCAGATCGATGATGCGTAACACCGTAATCAAAACGACCCGCGAACCCGACTTAAACTACAACCTCACCCCCCTTTTCGCAGAGAAAGATATTCTCATGGCCTCAAGAGCATGGCCTAGCCTCTCCACAATCGTTTCCGAAGTTTCTCGATTAGTTGTGCTCGTCGTAAGACGCGAGCGTCGCCACTACGAACTAATTCGACGAGCTTGGATAACGATTTTAAACCCCAGTCCAATCTTGTTTGCACAAATGCTTGCGTATCGATGAAGACGTAAGGTGTCTCCTCTAAGTCGTTGTCTGCTCCCATCATGGAACTAAGGTCACCTGACACCGCCAGTTCAGAAACGTTAGGATCTCACGAAGCTATAACGTTCCCTTCTCGCGTGAACGCTTCGATGCCTCAAAGTCTCGCCGAAAGATTTTGTTCTCGTAGATCAAGCGCCACGTTGCGGTGGAGCTATCACTGGCCGTGAGACCGAGTTGAATGAAAAGGTTGGAGGTATCGAAATTCGTAAACCACCTCGATTGACCGCCGCGTATACCTGCAACGAAGTAGCCTGATTGAGCGTATATCGATTCACCAAGCCTGTGAACTTGAGCGCCTTTTCCGTATTTGTCTGACAGTAGACTAGCTAGCTCGTCGTAGCGAGCCACCGCCGCACTACCTGCCGGATCTTCGCTGAACGGACGGCTGGTTATAAGGACACGCCAAAGCTTGTCGTTGAACCCAAATGACAGTAAGGCTGCGCTTTGGTCGGCCAGCGCCTTTTCCATCTTCGATGCGAGATAGCTCTTTCCGAAGTCCGTTCCTTCAATTTCTTTGAGTTCGACCCCTTTGGCTTGAACCTCAGCGGAGGAACTTCCCCAAACAAGGCCGATCGGACCATCTGTTGCGGGCGACTGTGCGTGCGTAGGCAAGGCGAGGCACGATGCTGCGAATGCAATCAGGCCAAGAGCATACTTCATAACGCGTCACGATCCTTTACGACTTTGCCAGGTGGTTGAGTAGGCTTGCTCGAATTCTCGGTGAGAGTCGGAAACGGCAGTGGAATTCGCTGCGGTTCGGTCAAAATCCCTGCCCGAAGGCCCGCTGGGCTTGATCGGCGCTTCGACGCGCTTTGCGCGCAATGCTGAAATTTACAGCGAAGACGATCCGGCTGAATACCTCTACCAGGTCATCTCCGGCGCGGTGCGAACCTGTCGCACGCTGGATGACGGCCGTCGCCAGATCGGCAGCTTCTATCTGCCCGGCGATATCTTCGACGTCGAAGCCACCGAGGTGCATCTTGCCTCGGCGGAAGCGATCAGGGAGGCGCATGTCGTGGTCGCCAAACGCAGCGCCGTGATGGCCCGGGCCGAGTACGAAAAGGGTCTTGCCAAACAGCTCTGGACGCTTGCGGTTCGCGAGCTGCAGCGAATGCATGAGCACTCAATGGTGCTGATGAAGAGCGCGGAAGAAAGGGTGGCCGGGTTTCTGCTGGAAATGGCGGGCCGCAATGCCGCCGCTCAGTCGATCGAACTGCCGATGACGCGTCAGGACATCGCCGACTATCTCGGCTTGACGATCGAAACGGTGTCGCGGACCTTCGGCCAACTGGCGCAGTCCGGAACCATCGCCCTGGAAACCTCGCGCCGCATCGTCCTCCGCAACCGCGTGGCGCTGAGCCGGATCAATGCCTGACAATCGAATCTCATTTCGCGAACCCGGCGGGTTGGTTTGTAATTTTGCAGGTTTATAAAATTTGGATTGATTTCAAAGGATATTTTCAAACTGGCAGCGAATCGAAGTTCTGCAGTTTAGGAGCAAATCAAGATCTAAGTGAGCTGGCGCGATTTGCGCGACTCGCGGTATGCCGTTGTCGTCAATCTCCTCACTGCGCAAAAGGAATAAGATGGTTGCAGCTGCCCGTGAATTGCCAGCTTCAGGATATGCGCTCGAAGTAGATGGCCGACTCAAGGCCGAATTTGCGACCAGGGACGGAGCCAAGACGGGTGCCGAAGAGCTGAAGAAGCGTTTTCCCATGCTCCGGATCAGAATCTATGACGCGCAGACAAAGATTCGAGAAGAGGTCTAGGTCCAGGCGCCTGGTCGTTCCATCCGCATTGGATTTGCCGTGCGTCTCCCAGCGGGACCGGGCTGTCGGCTGCGCTGAAACCCCGGCTTGGCCGGGTTTTCACCCATTCGGGCTTCCATCCCTGACGCGAAGGCCGGCGCTCATCTGGGGATCTGGCACCGCCACGTTGCTCCTGCAACAGACTTAACGCGCCTGCAACAAGCATTGAGAGTGAGAGGGCTGGCCGGGTTCGGCAGCGACGGGTTGGAGCTGCGAGAGAGGCTTGCAACGCCCGTCGCGAAAGACCCGCGATGTCCAGACATCCTCGCGCGCGCACCGGCCAGGACCGGGCCACCCTTTATGACGAAATCACCGACAAGATCATCGCCGAGCTTGAGGCCGGCCGCGTGCCCTGGGTTCAACCCTGGGGGACGGAGGCAGCAAAGGCGCCGCTGTCGATGCCAAGGAACGCCGCGTCTGCCCGGCCCTACAGCGGCATCAACGTTCTCATCCTTTGGGGGGCGGTGATCGAGCGCGGTTTTGCCGGGCAAAGCTGGCTGACCTTCCGCCAGGCGCTCGCGCTCGGCGGTCACGTCCGCAAGGGCGAGCGCGGCATAACCGTGGTCTATGCCGACCGCTTCGTGCCGGCAGACGAACGGCGCCGCGCGCGTGAGACGGGCGAGGAGGCGCAGGCCGTTCCATTCCTGAAGCGGTTCACCGTCTTCAACACCGATCAATGCGACGGATTGTCCGCCGACGTCGCGGCCACCGCGCCAATGCCGCCGCCGGGCATGATCGAGCCGCAGGTCGAGGCGCTGATCAAGGCAACCGGCATCGACTTCCGCATCGGCGGCAATCGCGCCTTCTATATGCCGGCAGAAGATTATGTGCAGGTGCCGCCGCCGGCGGCCTATTTCGAACCGATCAATTGGCACCGGACCGCGTTGCATGAGCTCGGCCACGCCAGCGGTCATCCTTCGCGCCTCAACCGCGATCTCGGCGGTTCGTACGGCACACAAAAATACGCGTTCGAGGAATTGATCGCCGAATTGTGCGCAGCGTTTTCCTGCGCTTCACTCGGCATCGTGCCGACCGTGCGGCACGCCGACTATATCGGTTCCTGGCTGGAAGTTTTGCGTGAAGACAACCGCGCGATCGTGCGGGCGGCCTCACAGGCGAGTAAAGCCGCGGATTATCTGCTTGGCTTCCTGCCAGCAGATAGTCCAACCGCTTCGGCCGATTGTGCCGAGGCAGATCGTGCCGAGGCAGATCAGGAGGCGGCGTGAGCGGAGTTGAGCCGCCAGACAGAGGAAGAGGGCGGCGCCGAGCGCCATGACGGGTTGCAGGTCGAGAGAGAGGCTTTCGGCCGCCCGTCGTGGAGAAGAAAAATGACAAAGGCAGTCCAAAAGATCACGCTGTCGCCCTCGCGTGACATTCTCTTCAACAAGCTGGTGCTGAGCCAGTCCAACGTTCGGCGCGTCAAGGCGGGCGTCTCGATCGAGCAGCTTGCCGAGAGCATCGCCCAGCGCACGCTGCTGCAAAGTCTCAATGTCCGCGCCATCGTGGATGCCGCGGGCAACGAGACAGGCATGTTCGAGGTGCCGGCCGGCGGCAGGCGTTACCGTGCTCTCGAGCTCCTGGTCCGGCAGAAGCGCATGTCGTTCTCGGTGAACGGCGATCACGCGCGCCTGGAGCAGGTGTGGGACAATATCGGCCGGTCCGGCTCTGATGAGCCGTACCAAATCCGCCGCACGCTGACCGAGAATCTTCCAATTATCCACCCAGCGCGATATCGGTGAGGCGTGACAACCCGCACCACAGCCCGCCGCGCCCGCGCGCACGCGTCAATCAGGCAGTCTTCGTCGTATGCGTACCTGGGGTCTGAGCAAAGAGCTGAACGCGTCTCAGAAAATTATCGCAGCTAGCGTGCCAAGCGCGCCGAACACCAGCCCGATCAGCGAACCGGCTGTCGGCACGTCTCGAAAGAGCAGAAGCGCCAGAATCGGTTCCACAACTAGAATTGCTCCCACCGATATTGCGACAATGATCCAGATATTCTTGAGATACATGTAGCCGAGTGCGTATCCGCAGACGAGCAGGATACCGCCCACCGATATCAACAGGAACATCGGCAGAAGCGTTGTGAAATGCCCGCCAGCTTTCCCAAACTGCTTTGAGGCAATCAACTCGGCGACTACCGAAAGGGTTTCTCCAAAGAAAATCGCCCCCACCGCCACAATTTTCAATATTGAGCTCATCGCCTGATGCAAAAGCAAGGTGAAAGGTACCTTCTAATATTGGAATTTATCTGGCGCTGCCTTTTACAACTGGAGTCATTATCATTGCGAAGCCATCGCATTGCTCTCGATGTACTCCAACCAGAATTGGAAGGTGCTCGAAGTTGCAATCTCCATCCAATGGTCGACGCTTAAGAGCGCAATTTTGGGCGTTAGGCAGCGCATGATCCGGGCATCCGTGCTCGAGAACTTCATCGCCATGCCGCGGCTCCCGACGCTTGCCGCGGGTGGTTTGATGCGCATTGACGAAGCTGATGCCGTTTTGGCCGGTCACCCTGAAGGCATTGACAACCAGACCGGCCTGCGTTGCCGGACCGGGGTTGCCACCCTCGGCGGTGGTACAGCGGTTCATGTCCAGCATGAGCTTCACATTTTTGCCGCCTGCAGCGATTGAGCACCTCGGCGTATTTCGGCGAGGGCTCATCCGCTCTGGCCATCGAGCTCACGCTCGCCGCCGAAAGCAAGGACAACAGGATCGACAGGCATTTGCCAGCAACCTTCATACACTCTTCTCCGTCGATAAGAATTGCAGATCGCATAACCGCAAGGTTGCAAGACGTCGTGCTCGAAAGCAATTTGGCGGATTCCAGACATCAAGCGCGGTCGCGCTGGCGACAACAACAGCCTGTCGCAAGCGAGCGCAAGTGGTTGTGAAGGCTATTCCGACGTCACAACCTCGTAGGTGGGGTTTGCTAAGGTAGCCGGCCGCATGGGTTCAGCGCGCGATTCATGATCTCTATATGAACCACACCAGAACCAAAAAAGGCAGCTGCGGCTGGAATCGTCATGATGGCGATCGGACCTCTTGAGATGCGCGACGAATAGCCTGCTGGTGACCTTAGTAGTAGGCCGCTCGAAGGTCCTGACCGGCTTGGCATCGCTGGGCTCGACGCCTTTGATCGCGAAGCCCCACACCTGGCCGTTATCGGACTGGGTGACGTAGAGCCCGGTTGGAGCACAGATCCACGCCATTGGTGAGGCACCCATGGTACGCGGCGCGATCATGACCTCGCCATGTCCCGTCAGCATGCGTGCGATTCCGAGTGTGATCAACCCGCCCCATAGAAATGGTCCACGACCTGAGGCCTGTTCAGACAGCCTGAGCTTATGAAGCCATCCCCAAAACGTCCCGGAATCGCGAGCATTGTTGGCTCGGCGGTGCGCCCCGGAAGATTCCGCCCTGGACCGTTCAAGGCAACAGGTCAGGCCAAGCCGAAAGGTGCAGCGTCCGGAATTGTACCCCACCAAAACAGAGAGGCGACGGCATGTTTTGTGTGTGGCAAACTTCTTTGCCAACGTTTGAAAGGACAATTCGTCCACCAGAGCCGCTCGCAGCGCTCACGCTCAGGAGCAGTCGGATGATTACGCCGGTTCGACGAAACTGGAGTCCAAAAGAAATGTTCAATGCTCTGACGCCGGCGATGTTCAGCGCCGAACCGTCGGTTGTGCGCGCACGTTGGAATAAATTGTGGCCTGACCTGTGCACGGAATATGACGCCAGGCATTTGAAAACCGAGCTATCCGTCCGCAATCTGATCGCCACCGATGAAGCTCGGGCGTTCTTTACTGTCTGGGCCGCAGACGAAGAGCGTCACACCGATGGTTTTATCCGCATCATTGAACTTGTCGCCAATGGATCCGAGAGGAATCTCCGAGAGAGGTTGGAGGCTCGACCGCATGATTTCGGTGCGATCAATGACCACCTCGCCGACGAATTCTCTGTGATGGTTATGATCGCATTTGATGAGATGTGCACTTGCCACGCCTATGCCGCAGAGAAGCCGTTCTATACCGAACTTCGCAACGACATCTTCCATCATTGGCTGCGAGAGGTGATTGCCGACGAGGCGGTTCACTCGATGAACGCCGTTAACGTGATCCGCGAACGCTATCGCGACCGCGTTGGAGAAATTGGTGCAATGCTCGATAGGATAATCAGCGGCATTGACGATCTGAGCTATGCTGGCACCTTCCTGCTGGACTATTTCGGCGTCGTATACACGAAGGAATTGCTCGACAAATGCCGCGTCGCGATCCTGAGAAATGTCGAAAAGCCTCTCCCGGCCGTAGAGCGAGACAGATGGAGCCATCGCCCAAATTGAGGTCGACGCCGTGACCCCGTTGCGGAGTAATTCCGGCAATTTAGAACCCGCTCCGATTCCATCGGAATGGAAAAGGCTCTAGACGCTCCTCCTGGCATAGCAGTGCGGATCAGGTCGACCGCCGTGAGTTCGCCACGCTGAAGGCCGCCGAGTGGGACAGAAACTGACAGCAGCTCACACCTTGGTTCCTGCCAGGCGCTGCGGCCGTTTCGGCCAATGCACGCCCGGTGCCGCAGCAGCGGGAGTCAAACCGCAAGAGAGAGAGGAAGAGGGCAGCGTGGAGTGCCCACGACGGGTTGGAAGTCGAGAGAGAGGCTTTCGGCTGCCCGTTGTGGAGAACCGAAATGACGAAGCCAGTCCAAAAGATCACGCTGTCGCCTTCGCGTGACATTCCCTTCAACAAGCTGGTGCTGAGCCAGTCCAACGTTCGGCGCGTCAAGGCGGGTGTCTCGATTGAGCAGCTTGCGGAGAGCATCGCCCAGCGGACGCTTCTACAAAGTCTCAATGTCCGCGCCATCGTCGATTCCGAGGGCAACGAGACAGGCATGTTCGAGGTGCCGGCCGGCGGCAGGCGCTACCGTGCTCTCGAGCTCCTGGTCAAGCAGAAGCGTATGTCCAAGACGCAAGCCGTGCCCTGCGTTGTTCGCGAGGGAGGCATTGCGGAAGACGATTCGATCGCAGAGAACGATGAGCGCGTCGGCCTGCATCCGCTCGATCAGTTTCGCGCATTCCGGACGCTCCGCGACCTCGGCATGAGCGAAGAGGACATTGCCGCGCGGCATTTCGTGGCGGTGGCAATCGTCAAGCAGCGCCTGCGCCTGGCGTCGGTCTCGCCGAAGCTGCATGAGGTCTATGCCGACGACGGCATGACGCTGGAGCAGCTCATGGCGTTCTCGGTGATCGGCGATCATGCGCGCCAGGAGCAGGTCTGGGACAATGTCAGCCGGTCCGGCTATGATGAGCCGTATCAGATCCGCCGCATGCTGACCGAGAACACCGTGCGTGGGTCCGATCGCCGTGCGCAATATGTCGGCATCGACGCCTACGAGCGCGCCGGAGGTCCGGTCCTGCACGATCTGTTCGAGCATGACGACGGAGGCTGGCTCCAGGACGTTGCACTGCTCGATCGTCTTGTCACGGAGAAGCTCAAGCAAGACGCCGAGGCGATCGCCGCAGAGGGGTGGAAGTGGATTGCGGTGGCAGTCGATTTTCCATTCGGCCACACCAGCGGCTTGCGGGAATTGGAGGGAGCGCCGTCGTCGCTCAGCATCGAGGAGCAGGGCACGATCGATGCACTCAATGCCGAGCGTGACAGGCTCGAAGCCGAGTACCAGGATGCTGACGAACTCCCAGAGGAGATCGACCTCCGCCTTGGAGAGATCGAGGCGGCATTGCTCGCGTTCGAGGAGCGGCCAATGATCTACGATCCGGCCGACATCGCCCGCGGCGGAGTCTTCATCAGCATCGATTCCGAGGGACGGCTCTCGGTGGATCGCGGCTACGTCCGGCCGGAGGATGAACAGGCGGTCGTCGATACTGAGCCCGGACAGGGCAGCACAACGATTGAGGGCGAGAATGCCGTTGGTCCGGTGCAGCGTACCGCCATCACCGTCGGTGGCGCGCCAACCGAGCCGGCCGAAGAGAATGAGGACGATGCTGCAAGACCGCTGCCGGACCGTCTGATCACCGAGCTGGCGGCCTATCGAACGCTGGCGTTGCGCGACGCGCTTGCCGAGCATCCCTCGATCACGTTCCTGGCGGTGCTGCACAGTTTCGTGCTCGCAACCTTCTACAGGTTTGCATCATCCGTCAGTTGCCTCGAGATCGCGGTTCACACGCCGACATTTCCGGCCCAGGCTCCGGGATTGAAGGACAGCGCGCCGGCCAAGGCCATCGATACCAGGCACGAAGCCTGGAAAGCGCGGCTCCCGAACGATGCGAAGGAGCTTTGGGATAGGCTCTGCGCATTGGACGGCCATGCGCAAGCAGCCCTGTTCGCCCATTGTGCGTCGTTCTCGGTCAATGCCCTCTATGAACCCGTGAATCGCTACGCCCAGGGGCGGGTATCGGTTGATGGGCTCGCGCGCAGGCTCGGCCAGGCCGACGTGCTGGCGCGGGCGGTCGGGCTCGACATTGTGCAGGCCGGCTGGAGGCCGACCGTCGATAATTATCTCGGCCGCGTCACCAAGCCACGTATTCTGGAGGCGGTGAGGCAAGCCAAGGGCGAAGCCTCCGCAGAACTGATCGACCGTCTGAAGAAGCCCGATATGGCCAGCGAAGCCGAACGCCTTCTCGCGGGCACGGGATGGCTGCCGGAGCCACTGCGCCTCACTGACGCTATCCAATCGCCAGACCACGACGCAGACGCGGGTCCGCTTCCCGAGTTCCTCGCTTGCGGTGAGGAGGGGCGCGGCACCGCAGACGACGTTCAGCCACACGGCATTGCCGCTGAATGAATGTCCGGGCGTAGCGCGGCTATCCCGCCGTGCGCTTCATTCAAACTTGCTTCCGAAGCCCGGCATCGCGCCGGGCTTCTCATTTTGGAATGCGGCTGCGGAGCACAAAGCCTTGCGCGCGGCGTGGCCGCGTCCTCCTCCTGCGATGGAGGCGAGCGTGAGCAGAGTGAGAGATCGGCCGGGACAGGTTTGAGCCGGTCGGGCCGAGAGAGCGCCCGTCGGCCCGCTCCATTCCCGCTCTCCTCGAAAGCTCAACTCCCATGATCAATCTGTCCTGCTCCGCGACCGCCGCGGCTGCGTCCTCCATCGCCCAAGCCGCGCGGCTTCTCCTCTCTGACCTCGAACATGGGCGGCGCATCGATGCAGCAAGTGTTCTGCGTTCCGCGATGGAAAGCGCAGTCGGCGGCTCGGATGCCGCCGGCGCCTGGCATTGGAAAGCCGCCTATGAGGCCTGTGAGGCGGCAACCGTTCTTTTCCTTCGCAAGCATGGCGCCGCCATGCGGACCAAGGCGGGATCGCCGGCAGCGCAGCTCTCGATGCTGGCCAAGGTCGCAGGCCTGCTTCCAACCCATACGCGCAGGTCCGAAGAAAGCGAGGCGTTTCAGCAATTCTCGACGCCGATCCCGCTCGGCTTCGTCGCCTGCACCGCCGCCGGCATCACCAACACAGACCTCGTGCTGGAGCCCTCGGCAGGTACCGGACTTCTCGCCATCCTCGCTGAAGTCTCCGGCGGCACACTTGCCCTGAACGAGCTCGCCGAAACCCGTGCCGGGCTGCTCGATCTTCTGTTTCCCAACGTGACCGTCACGCGCTACGACGCGGCGCAGATCGACGATCATCTCGAGGCGGCTGTTGCCCCGAGCGTCGTGCTGATGAATCCGCCATTTTCGGCTCTGCCCCATGTGGATCGGCGGATGGCGGACGCAGCACTGCGCCATCTCGCCTCGGCATTGGCCAGGCTTCGCGACGGCGGTCGCCTCGTCGCGGTGACCGGCGCAAGTCTCGCCCCCGACAATCCAAGCTGGACCGACGCCTTCATCCGTCTCCAGGAGCACGGCCGCGTGGTATTTTCGGCTGCGATCGCAGGGGCGGCTTTTGCCAGGCACGGGACGGCGATCGATACCCGGCTCACCGTCATCGACAAGCAGCCCGCGCCGGACAGAAACGTCTTTCCAGCATCTCCGGGCGTGGCGCCGGACGCAGCCACGCTGCTGGCATGGGTCCTCGAACATGTGCCGCCGCGGCTTCCGATCACTTCACCTGTTCTCGCTCCGGTCAGCTCGACCGTGCCGGTTCGGCGATCCGCTCCCGCCTTCACGATGCGCCCCTCGTCCGGTCAGCGGCTCGGCGATCCGCAAAGCGTAGAGCTCACCTACCAGACGGTCGACTGGACGCCTCCGGACGGAGCTCATCTGACCGATGCCCTCTATGAGGACTACACCCTGCAATCGATCCGCATTCACGGATCGCAGCCGCATCCGACCAGACTGGTGCAGTCGGCCGCGATGGCCTCGGTTGCTCCGCCGAAGCCGTCGTACCGGCCCCATCTTCCGGTCAACCTCGCTATGGACGGCCTGTTGTCGGACGCCCAGCTTGAAAGCGTGGTCTACGCCGGCGAAGCACACGCGGCCTTCCTTGCAGGCGGCTGGACGGTCGATGCGACCTTTGACCTTGTGACAGCTGCGCGCGACGACGCTTCAGATGCCGTCCGCTTCCGCCGCGGCTGGTTTCTGGGCGACGGCACCGGTGCGGGCAAGGGACGGCAGGTCGCCGGCATCCTGCTGGATAACTGGCTGAAGGGCCGGCGCCGGGCGGTTTGGATCTCCAAGAGCGACAAGCTGATCGAGGACGCACAGCGCGACTGGTCGGCGCTCGGCATGGAGCGGCTCCTGGTCACGCCGCTCTCTCGCTTCCGCCAGGGCACCCCGATCCGGCTGTCGGAAGGCATCCTGTTTACCACCTACGCTACGCTGCGCACCGATGAGCGCGGCGAAAAGCTTTCGCGTGTCCGGCAGATCGTCGAATGGTTGGGCTCCGATTTCGACGGAGTGGTTGTTTTCGACGAGAGCCACGCCATGCAGAACGCCGTGGGCGGCAAGGGCGAGCGCGGTGAGCAGGCCGCCTCGCAGCAGGGACGTGCAGGTCTGCGGCTGCAGCACGCCCTGCCTAATGCGCGGGTGGTCTACGTTTCCGCGACCGGTGCCACGACCGTTCACAACCTCGCTTATACCCAGCGGCTCGGCTTGTGGGGCGGCGAGGACTTTCCGTTCGCGACGCGCGCCGAGTTCGTCGAAGCGATCGAGGCGGGCGGTGTCGCGGCGATGGAGGTGCTGGCACGCGATCTCAAGGCGCTCGGTCTGTATGCGGCGCGTTCCCTTTCCTATGAAGGCGTCGAATATGAACTGATCGAGTATGAGCTCACCCCCGAACAGATCCGCATCTACGATGCCTATGCAGCCGCGTTCAGCATCATTCACAACAATCTCGACGCCGCAATGCGGGCGGCCAACATCACGGGCGAGACCGGGACCTTGAACGCCCAGGCGAAGTCGGCAGCCCGGTCGGCCTTCGAGTCCGCCAAGCAGCGCTTCTTCGGCCATCTGCTGACATCGATGAAGACGCCTTCCTTGATCTGCGCCATCGAGCGCGATCTCGAGCAGGGACATGCCGCCGTCATCCAGATCGTGTCGACGGGCGAAGCGCTGATGGAGCGCCGGCTCGCGGAAGTCCCGACCGAGGAATGGGGGGATGTCCAGGTCGACATCACACCGCGCGAATACGTGCTCGACTACCTCGCTCATTCCTTCCCGGTCCAGCTCTATGAGCCTTTCACCGACTCCGAAGGCAGCCTCTCCTCCCGGCCGGTGTACCGTGATGGTCAGCTCGTCGAGAGCCGGGAGGCGGTTGCGCGTCGCGACCGGCTGATCGAGAAGCTTGCCTCGCTCGCGCCCGTGCCCGGCGCCCTCGACCAGATCGTCCAGCGCTTCGGGACCGACAGGGTCGCCGAAGTCACCGGGCGCTCACGCCGGATCATCCGGAAACACGACCGCCTGATGGTCGAGAACCGCGCCGGTTCGGCAAACCTCGCCGAAACCGCAGCCTTCATGGACGATCTCAAGCGCATCCTCGTCTTCTCGGATGCCGGCGGCACGGGGCGCAGTTACCACGCCGAGCTGTCGGCGCGGAATCGCCGTCTGCGGGTGCACTACCTGCTCGAACCCGGTTGGAAGGCCGATGCAGCAATCCAGGGGCTCGGCCGGACCAACCGGACCAATCAGGCGCAGCCGCCGCTATTTCGTCCGATTGCGACCGACGTGAAGGCCGAGAAGCGCTTTCTCAGCACGATTGCGCGCCGCCTCGATACGCTCGGCGCCATCACCCGCGGTCAGCGTCAGACCGGGGGGCAGGGGCTGTTTCGGCCCGAGGATAATCTCGAAAGCATCTATGGCCGTGATGCTCTGCGCCAACTCTACCTGCTCCTGGTTCGGGGCAAGGTGGATGGTTGCTCTCTTGAGATGTTCGAGAATGCGACCGGGCTGAAGCTCGTCGACTCCAATGGCATCAGGGATGACCTGCCGCCGATCACGACTTTCCTCAACCGTCTGCTGGCGCTGACCATCGGGCTGCAAAACGTGCTGTTCACCGCCTTCGAGCAGTTGCTGACGGCGCGGATCGAAGGCGCAATCGCCTCCGGAATCTATGATACAGGCCTCGAGACCCTTCGCGCCGAAAGCTTCGTCGTCACGCATCGGCGCACCATCTACACCCATCCCGCGACCAGCGCCGAGACACGGCTGCTCACGATCATCCAGCGCGAACGCAACCGGCCGCTCACTCTGGATGATGCCCTCGGCCTTCTGTCGGATCGCCGCGCAGGCCTGTTGGTGAACGAACGTTCCGGCCGCGCGGCGGTGCAAGTCCCGGCTCCGAGCCTGATGCTGGACGACGGCGAAATCGAGCACCGCGTCAAATTGGTCCGGCCCATGGAAAGCCACAATGTCCCATCCAAGGCCATGGCCGAAAGTCATTGGATCGAGACCGATCGCGAGCAATTCAGTGCAGCCTGGACAGCTGAGCTTGCAGACGTGCCGGCGTTCACCGAGAGCACGATCCACGTCGTGGCCGGGCTGCTCCTGCCGATCTGGAAACGGCTGCCGAAGGAATCGGCCCGCGTCTACCGCCTCCAGACCGACGCCGGCGAGCGGATCATTGGGCGGAAGGTCTCGTCCACCTGGGTCGCCGACGCGCTTTCGGGTGAGCGGCCGACACTCAAACCCGAAGACGTCTTCGCCGCCTTGCGCGAAGGTCGCGCGTTCGTCGAGCTCGCCGAGGGCCTGACACTGCGGCGCGTCCGCGTCATGGGTGCGCATCGCATCGAGCTCGCGGACTTCAACGACACCATGCGCGACCGCTTGCGGACCTATGGACTGTTCAGTGAGATCATCTCCTGGAAGCTGCGCATGTTCGTGCCTACCGATGCAAGCGGGGCCGTCGTGCTTGGCAAGGTGCTCGAATGCTACCCGGTCGAGCGCATCTGCGAACGCGAGGCCGCCTGATGCGGCGCGATGCTTTCGAACTGGCATGCCGCCTCGCGCGTGAGGCCGAGGCTGTGTGCCGCCACTCTTTCTCCAGCCGCAAGGGCGAGGGAGGCTGCTGGCTGCCGGGCCATGTCCACAACCGGCCTGGCCGCTTCTTGTTTGTGCGGCTCCACAACTCGTCCAAAGGATCCGCCGGCAAGTGGGCCGAACAGCGCGCGCGGCGGATCAGCTTGCGCGTTTGCGCTTGGGTGCTGCCTCACAGACGGTTGACAGCTCTTGCGCAACCAACTGCCAGCGCAGTGCGGGAGGTTGCGTGATGACCCGCGACGCTTCTGAGCTGGCGCGCCGCCTCGCCCGTGATGCCGAGGCGGTCTGCCGCCATTACCTGTCCAATGGACGGCGCCAGGGCCGCTATTGGAGCGTGGGCGACGTCCGCAATACGCCCGGCCGCTCGATGTTCGTCCGGCTCAGTGGACCGGACTTCGGTCCCGGCGCCGCTGGGCATTGGCGAGATGCTGCCTCGGGCGAACATGGCGATCTCCTCGACGTGATCCGCGAGAGCTGCGGTTTCGTCGATTTTCGCGATGTCGCCGGGGAGGCACGACGCTTTCTGAGTCTGCCGCCCGCCGAACCGCGCCGCGGCCCAAAGCCGGTTCGCACACCCGTCCCCGCCGGATCGCCGGAAGCGGCACAGCGGCTCTTCGCCATGTCGCAGCCGATCCGCGGCACGCTTGTCGAGACCTACCTCGGCAATCGCGGCATCAAGGCTGTCCACGATGCGGGCGCGCTGCGGTTTCATCCGCGCAGCTACTATCGCCCGGACGACGGTTCGCCGACTGAGACCTGGCCGGCGATGATCGCCGCCGTGACCGATTTTGCCGGTCGCATCACCGGCGCACATCGCACCTGGCTTGCGCCGGACGGCTCTCACAAGGCGCCGGTCGACACGCCCCGACGGGCCATGGGCGGTCTCCTCGGCCATGCCGTCCGCTTTGGCGCCGCCGCCGACGTCCTCGCTGCCGGCGAAGGCATCGAGACGATGCTGTCGCTGCGCTGTGCGCTGCCTGCCATGCCGATGGCCGCCGCGCTCTCGGCCAACCATCTTGCCGCCCTTCTGCTTCCGCCGACGCTGCGTCGGCTCTACGTCGCCCGCGACGCCGATGCCGCGGGTGACACGGCGGTCGCGGCATTGACCCAATGCGCCGAAGCCGCGGGCATTGAGGCGCTTGTCCTGTCTCCGCGGACGGGCGACTTCAACGAGGACCTGCATGCATTCGGCCTCGGCGCCCTACGGGCGGCGCTGTGCATCCAACTCGCGCCGCAGGACGTCGCTCGGTTTATGCTGTTCGCCGATGCCGGGACCGCTTGACCGACCAATCTGCGGTGCCGCCGGCAATTGAAGAGATGATGTCTGTTGTCGGTAATGTTGCGGACCGCAGTCGAGTTTGGAAGAACGCTACAGCCGGCCTTGCCCAATCTCTGCCGAGATCCGCGGCGCAATCACTCGGCAGCGATCTGAGCGACAGCGACCGTGGCGCTACCGAATTTGGTAGGTCAGCTTTGACCAAAGCAGAACAGTTGATGATCGTAATCGACCTGCGGTTTGTGCTACGCGACGCCTGACGAAAGGGATATCTGATGGCATGGCTATACATACTTCTGGCGGACGTGTTCGAGGTCGCTTGGCCTTTCATGTTGAAGCGCTCGGTCGGGCTTCCGAAATGGACAACAGTGTTTTCGGCGGTGGTCTTCGCTCTTCCGATTTTTCTTCTGTTGGGTGAATCTGTAAAGTGCTTGCCCGCTTCGACGGTTTACGCGGGCTTCGCCGGAATTGCGACCGTGGGGACAGCAATTGTGGGCATTGCGTTTTTCGGCGAGAGCGCAAATCCTGCTCGCCTCTGTTCGGTCATGTTGGTTGTTGTCGGTCTGGTCGGCGTCAAGTTGTTTTCGGAATAGTCTGTATTTGCACTTCGTGGACGGATCATCGGCCATGGAGAACCGAGGCGGTCGTATGCTACCGAAGCGAGCACATTGCGGGAATTGACGCGCTATGGAAAAACGCATTCCGGATGACAAGAGTTGAAATGTCGCAGCCCGCAGACATCCCGGAAAAGATCCGCTTCCAGCCGGATCTCATGTTGCTGGCTTTAGAAGGGTGGATCCAACTCTGATTTGCAACGCTGTTGATGAGTTCCTCTAAGAAAACGTCAAGCGGCGTTCTGAATCCGAGTCTCTTGCGTCGTCGCTCGCAGAGGCGTTGCTCGATCCATCGCAGGCGCTCTTCGGTGATGGTGCTGAAGTCGGTGTGCCCTGGCAAGTGACTTGCGTGTCAGTCCATTTGCGTTTTCGTTGCTGCCGCGTTGCCAAGCAGCGTATGGATCGGCAAAGTAGAGATCGGCCTGCAGGGCTGTGGCAATGAGCCGCCGTCCTTGCGCCGGCTCAGGGCGGTATCGCTCATGCTCGCTCCATTCGTCGCATCGGGCGACGGCGTTGCGTCGGATCGGACCGACAGCAACGCGCGCACGCTGCCACCTCCCGCGCGTTCAGGCCGGCGCACGTTAGCCTCCCCCCGCAGCGTCGCTGCGGTAGCGGCCGGTCGAGGTCTGGTAGTACTGCGCGCGCATGGCCGCCATGGCCTCGATCAACGGTCCCCACGGCGCGGGAAAGCGTTCTTCCGCCATCACCCGCTGCAGCATGCGCGTATGGCCGGCCAGCTCGTCGTTGAGGAACTCCACCACAGGCATAGCCGGATAGCGCTGCAGCAGCAGGATCGCCGCGTTGTCGGCCTCGCCGGCCGACCTGTCCTTGTCGCGTCCATGCAGATCGTTCTGCAGGCGCCCTATCGCGGAGATGAGCCGCAGGACCTGGCGAAACGCCGGACGCGCGCGCAAGGTCGCCATGTCCAGCCCCCACAGCAACGACAGGCAACAGAACACGTTCGAGTAGGCGATCGAATCGATGCCGTTGTGCAGGTACTCGGCGTAGGACCAGCGTTCCGCCCCTGCCGCCTGCGCGTGTCCGGCGCGCAGCGCCGCGCAGTAGCACAGGGTATCGTCGAGAAGCTGAGCATAGTCGCGACGATCGTAGGCGAGCGCGGCCAGCGAAGCGCGCAGCATAGCGCAGCCCTCGAATCCGGGGAGCGCGCACGGCACGCCCTGCGTCAGCGCCTGCTCCACCGCGGCGAGCTGCTCCGGCGCAATCAGGCCAAGGTCGTTGCAATCGTCGAGCCAGAACAGCAGCGCCAGTTCGCGATAGAACGCCACGATCAGCGTTTCGTCCTGCGGATCGCGGCCGGTGCGGGCGCTGGTGTCGCGCAGGCTCGGGTGGATGCGCTGCAGGATGTACTGGCCGCCCCTGACCGCTTCCACGGCATGCTCGTCGGCGAACCCGGTCAGGGAACGCCCCCACTCCAGCACCTGCTGCAGCGCGCGTTCGGTCTGGATCATGGCGCCGCTCCTGCTCCCTCGGCCAGGACGCGCCGCCCCCAACGAAGCGCCAGCCACAACCCGGCGAGTTCGGCCACACGCACGACCCGGGTGGGGCAAAACAGTTCCTTACCGATCCACAGCGGCGTCTGCGGCGATGCATGCGCCGCATGGCGGGCGAGCATCCACGCCAGCGCTCCCGCCGCCGCCTGCGCGATGCGCCGGCGCCCTGTCGGCTCTTCGCTCCCGTCCATCACGTGCAACGCGAACAGCGCATAGGCGGTTTCCTCGAATGTGGACGCGCGACCGGCGCCCCAGCCTCCGTCGTCGCGCTGCGCCTGCAGCAGCGCCGCCAGCGCGCGCTCGTCGCGCCGCTGGGGCTTGCCTTGCGCCAGCGCAGCGACCGCATGCGCGGTGGGATACAGCCACGAAGCGTGCCATTTTTCGTTGTCCCATAGACCGTGCGGGTTGCGATGGGCCTCGACGTAGGCGCTGGTGCCGGCGGCGGGCTTTCCCATCAGTCGCAACGCATGCAGGGCATGGATGTTGGTCGACACCGAGGCATTGCGCTCGCCGGGGAAGGTGACGAACAGCTCGCCGATTTCGAATTGGCGCAACGCATCGACCGCCGGGTCGCGGCCTGCAAGGCGCAGGACGCACAACGCAATTGCGGTGTCGTCCGCATCGGCCGCGAAGTGCAAGGCCGGGCCCAGACCGCGCACGCCCAGGCGGGCGTCGAGCTGCGCGACGATCACGCGCACCGCCTCGGCGAGCGCGGGATGCGCGAACAGCCCGGCCAGATGCAGGGTGTACAGCGACCAGCATGGCTCGAACACATTGATCGGCCAGACGTTGGGAACGACACCTTCGATGCCGCTGCGCGTCGCCCGCGATGCCGCCTGCAGATATGCGTCGGCGCGCTCGATCTGCGGCGTGCTCCCCTGTGTCACGGCGTGCGCACGCCACGCGGCGGTGGCCGCCGGACTAATGCCGATGCTGCCGTCGTCATCCGGGCATGCGGTGGTCGGCGACGTCCCCCAGGCTTCCCAGGAATGCAGCAACGGATGGCCGCTCGGCAACGTCGCCACGGCCCCCAGCTTGACCAGGCACGCATGCCGCAACGGCAACAGCGCCGGGTGGCGCGGAAACGCCACGCCGCCCGGCAAGGATGCGGCCTCGCCGCAAAACTGCGGCAGGATCAGCTCCGCGCCGATCGGCGCGTCGTCCGGCACCGCATGCGCGTAGGGATCGGGCTGGCGCTGGAGGAACCGGGTTGCAGCCTGGACTGCGTCGGCAGCGCCGGGAAAAGGATCGGCACGCTGCAATGCCAGCAACGCCGCCCACGTGGGCGCATGGCGGAACAGCGGGAAGACTGCGCTTCCCCATCCGCCATCGGCCTGTTGCTGCGCGATGAGCCACGCGTATGCGTCCTGCCGATCGGTGACGTTGCCGTGGAACTGCAGAGCTCGCGCCGTGTCGTAGACGGACGGACCGACGCTGCCGCCATCGCTCATCTCGCTCAGCAGGTGGCGCAATTCGGAAAGGATCTGTTCGGACAGCGCGTTCACGCGGGATGTTCCTTCTGCAGACGGTTGACGAGAACCAGGATCGGGCAGATGCCGCGCACGTCGCCGCAGGCCCGTCGCGGCCCGGCGTATGTTCGGCGCAGAGAAGACGCGCCAGCGCCTGTTCGACCCGTTTTGCGCCGTGCTCATCCAGATCTCCGGCAGCAGCCCGCTGGATGCGCCGCGCGCCTGTGCGCGCAATCCGCCGAGCGCGGAAACGCCAGTTCGGTCGTCGTGTAGCGTCGAACCGGTCTGCATGTTGTTCATGTCCTCGTGCCTGACAGGAGACGGCCACGGCGAGCGGCGAGCGGCGAGCCTGTTGCCGGCGTCGCACCGAGCGCGCGCCGAGTGCAGCAATGCCGCGCGTCGCTGGTACCGCTGCCTCGCCACACGGGGCATGCGATGTCGGCTCATGAGAATCCGATGCGGATTGCCATGGACGGATGTGCGGTCGGGTAATAGCGCTGGCCCTTTTCGACGCCGCTCAGCAACCGCGGCCGTACCCCGGCCTTGTGCATGGTCAGCGCCAAGGCGATGCAGAACTGCACCAGTTCTAGCCATACCAGGTGGTAGCCGATGCAGACGTGTGGGCCGGTACCGAACTGCAGCATGTCCACCGGCCGGATCGGCTCCGTGCGTTGCAGCCACCGCTCCAGGCGGAACTGATCAGGCGCCTCGTGCAGCAGCGCCGAGGTCGAGAAATGCAGCAGCGGGATGCACAGATCGGTGCCCGCGGGAATGCGCCGTTGGCCGAGTTGCAAGTCCTGCAGGGCGCGACGCGGCAGGACCGTGGTCGCCGGATGCAGGCGCAGCGTCTCGCGGAACAGCGCCTCGGCGACCGGACACTGCGCCAGGTCCGCGTGCCGGGTCGGCACCGCGCCCACACGTTGCGCCTCCTCGACCAGGGCGTCCCACAGCATAGGCTGCCGCGCCAACTCGATCACCATCCAGGCCATCGTCGAGGCGGTGGTGTCGTGACCGCCAAGCAGCAGCAAGCGGATATTGGCGACCAGGACGTCATCGGAGAGCGCATCGTCGCTGCGATCGAAGGCGCTCACCATGTCGTTGATCAACCCGGTGCGCGCGGCATGCGCGCGCGCGTCGCGGACGTACTGGCGCAACTGCGTGTCGATCCAGTCGCGGGCGGCGCGGCCGCGCCGCAAGGGCAGTCCGGGCAGGTCGACCGGGGGCGCGACGATCAACTGCAGCAGTTGCCGGTACTTGCGATGCCATCCCGGCAGATCCTGCGCGGGGATTCCCATGAGGCTGAAGATGAGCTTGAGCATCAGGTCGCCGGTTTCGCGCAGGATGATGACGTCGCCGCGGTCGCGCCACGCCTGCACCCGCGCCCGGATGACGGGCGCAAACAGATCGCCGATGCCGGCCTGGGTCAGCCCCTTGGGCAGGAACGCCGCCTTGATCGCATCGCGCGCCTGCCGGTGCGCGCCGCCGTCCTGTGTGACCAACGTTCCGCTAAACAATTCGGGCGCGATCTCTTCGATCAGCGCGGAGGACACGTCCTTGTGCCGGAGCAGTGCGAACGCATCCGGATCCACGCAGGTCATCAGGTGTCCGGCAGGGCCGAAATCCAGCCAGAAGTGGCTGCCCAGCGTCCGTTCCGCGCGCCGCAGCAGGCGCGGCAGGTCGCAGACGATGGCGGGAAGATGCCCGACCAGGGGGTAAGCGCCGGGCACGACCGGGATGTCGCACCGCAGCCGGTGCCGACGGTCCAGCGGGTTGAGCAGCATGTCCATCAGAGCCGCGCCGCCGCGGCGGCTTCGGCGGTGTCGCCGGCAGGCCGCGCGGCGGGGCTGTTGCCACCGTCGGCGCACGTCGGCACATGCGCCAGCATGCCGCCGTCGATGCACACCACCTGGCCGGTGATGAACGCAGCATCGTCGGAGAGCAGGAACGTCACCAGCGCGGCCACGTCCTCGGGGCGGCCGACGCGCGGCAGGAGCTGGTGCCGGCGCAGATGCCGTTGCATGCGCTCGTCCAGCTTGGCGAGGAGACGCTCGGTCATGATGAGACCCGGCGCAACCGCGTTGCAGCGGATCTGCGCATGACCGTACTGGGTGGCGAGCGAGGCCGACAGCATGTTCATCGCCGCCTTCGACGCGGCGTAGGACGTCAGCGCGGTGTCACCGCTGAGCCCCTGGCACGACGACATGTTGACGATCACGCCACCGCCGCGGGCGATCATCCGTGGGATGGCCTGCCGGCAGCAGAGCAGCGTGCCGCGCAGATTGGTCGCCATGGTCTGATCCCAGACCGCCAGGTCCAGGTCGAGGATCGCGCGGTCGCGCGGGGTCAGATGCATGGCGCTCGCGTTGTTCACCAGCAGGTCGACCGCGCCGAAGTGCCGCTCCGCCGTCTCGAACAGCGTTGCCACCGCCTGCGCATCGGCGATGTCCATGGCCAGAGCCAGCGCGTGGCCCGCTTCGGCCGCGATCTGCGCGGTGCAGGCGATGGCCGCCGAGCCATCAATGTCGGCCACCACCACTCTGCCGCCCTCGCGCGCGATGGCGAGGGCGCATGCCTTGCCGATGCCGGCGCCGGCGCCGGTCACCACGGCCACCTTGCCTTCAAACCGTCCCATCGTGTCCTCCTGGATTGCGTTGGTCTTTCGCGGCATGCCGCTCGGCCTCCGCCGGAGAAGGCGCAGGGTCGGCGCTGGCGCTCTCGTCATCGCCAGCGTCGCTTTCGATGACCCGAATGGCGGCGACCGGGCACTGGCTGGCCGCGAGCCGCACGGCGGCGTGCAGCGCCTGCGGGACCGTCGCCACGCACACTTCGGCCACGCCGTCCGGCTCGCGCTGGCGAAAGGTGCCCGGCAGCGTCAGCACGCACTGCCCGGTGGTTCCGCACAGATCCTGGTCGACCACGACGTGCATCTCAGCCACCCCGCGCATGCAGCCGCACCGGCAGCGCGCGGAACGTCCTAAGGAACGCGGAGGGCTCCCGGGTCGGCTGCTCGGCTAATGCCAGTGCGGGGAAGCGCGCCTGGATCCGCGGCAGGCTCTCGGCCAACTGCACCCGGGCCAGTTGCGCACCGAGGCAGAAGTGGATGCCGTGGCCGAAGCTCAGCATGATCTTCCCGTCGGTCGACATGCCGGGACTGGTGCCGTAGAACCGCGCGGGATCGAAGCGGTCGGGATCGGCGAAGGCGTCCGGGTCGCGATTGCCGGCCGCGATCAGCACGCGCACGTCCGCGTTCTTCGGGATCACCACGCCGCCCAGTTCGATGTCGCGCTGGGCGATACGCGGAATGGAGCTGAACATGGCGGGCGCGTCGCAGCGCAGGACTTCTTCGACGAATGCCTTCACCCTCACGGCGTCTCCCTGCAGCCAGTGCCGCTGTTCGGGATACGCCAGCATCGCCAGGACCGCATGGTCGATGGTCGCAGCCGTGGTGGCGAAGCCGCCCAGCAGCATGCCCCACAGCATGCTGATCAACTCCGCATCCGACAGCGTGTCGGCATCGTCGTCGTGTGCGCCGACCAGCATCGACACGATGTCGTGGCGGGGATCGGTGCGCTTGCGCTGTATGAGATCGCCGAAATAGGCCTTTACCCTGGCGCTCGCCGCGTCCGCCGCGGCGAGCTGGGGATCGCTGGCGTGCGGGCTCAGGCCTTCCAGAATGGCGCCGATGCCGGCGGCGAGCCCGAACATGTCGTCCTGGGGCATGCCGAACAGTTCGGCGAAGACCAGCATGGGCAAGGCCAGCGCGAATTCCCGATGCAGGTCCACCGCCTCCCCGCGCTCCAGCGCGGGCGCCATGCCGTCCAGGCGCGCTGCGACGATGCGCGCGATGCTCGGCCGCAGGTTGTCGATCTGGCGTATGGTGAAATCGCGCGAGATCAACCGGCGCAGACGCGTATGCGTCGGTGGGTCCTTCATCCCCAGCGTGGACGCCAGCAGATTGAGCGACAGGCTGGTCGCCGCGCGCGGGAAATAGCGCGCCAGTTCGCCCGGCGCCGGTCCCCGAAACGCATCGCCCGTGGCCTCGAGCGCCCAGTAGATGTCGGCGTGGCGGCTCAACAGAAAGCGGCCCGACGCCGCGCGATGCACCGGATCATGCTCGCGCAACCACCGCATGAACGGATACGGGTCGTGGATGCACGCTGGCGACGCCAGTTCGGCGAAGGCGTCCCGGCATGCTGCCGTGGTGTCTGGCACGTCCATCTCTTACCTGTTGGCTGGCTGATCTGACCGGCGCGCGCCAGGCGTGCCGGCAAATTGCGGAGACGATCGCGATCCCCGGCGGCGTCCGCGCATCACCAGAGCACCGGGAACTCCTCGAATCCGCCAGTGATGATCTCCTTGCGCAACTTCAGTTCTTCGGGCGCCACAGCCAGGCGCAGCGCGGGAAAGCGCTGGAAGATCGAACCGAACACCAATTTGAGTTCGAGCCTCGCCAGCGCCACGCCGATGCACTGGTGCGGCCCGTGGGAGAACGCCAGGTGTGGCTTCCCGTCGCGTCCGATGTCGAAGATTTCCGGGTCGTCGAAATGGCGCGGATCGAACGACGTCGCCGGCAGGCCGACCAGCACCTTGCTTTCCGCGGGAATATGCACGCCCGCGATGGTCACGTCGGTCCTCGGATAGCGCATGATGCCGTCCCAGCCCGCGCCCGGCGGGTACATGCGCAGGATTTCCTCCACCGCCTTATCCAGCAGGGATGGATCGGCGACCAGGCGTTCGCGCTGTTGCGGATGGCGGAGCATGGCCAGCAGGCCGAATTCGATCTGCGCGACGGTGCTCTCGTGCCCCGCCACCAGCATGCCCGCCGCCAGGCCAATCGCCTCTTCCTCGGTCGCCCTGCCCTGGTCGACCGCCGCGAGCAGATCCGTCAGCAGGTTGTCGCCCGGATCCTGGCGCTTGTCCCGCATCTTGCCGCGAATGTAGGCGCGCAGTTCGTCCCAGGCCAGGCGCGACGCGCTGCGCGGGCCGCTTTCATGCTGGTGCGTCATCACCTCGTCGGACAGCCCGGCGAAAAAGACGTGATCCTCGTAGAGCACGCCCATCAGCGCGCTGATGACCATGGCCGGAAGCGGAAAGGAGAGGTGGCGCCGCAGGTCGGCGGGCTGGGGCTGGGCCGCCAGCGTCTCGAACAAGTGCGCGGCGATCGCTTCGGCCTGCTCCGCTAGCAGCTTCATCCTGCGGTTGCCGAAGGCCGGCGCCACGATCGTGCGTAACCGGGCATGCTCGCCCCCCTCGTGCGAGACCAGCCATCCCGGCGAACCGAGAATCACCGAATCCGGGGTGAATGCCGCCGGCGGCATTCCCGCGGGCCGGAACGCCGCGTCGGACAGCACCGCCTTGGCCTCGTCGTAGCCTGTCACCCACCAGCCTTCGTGCCCGGACGGGAAACGCACGCGGTGGACCGGACCGTTGGCGCTTAGCGCCAACATCTCGGGCGAGGGCTCGATGTGATCGACGCGCCACATCGGCAGCGTCGGCAAGGGTTGTTCGGACATCAAGGGTTGTTCGGACATGGTGGCACTTCACTCTCTCAGCGATGGAAGGGCGGAAGGTGACCGGCAGGCGCTGCGGGCAGTGAATGACGTAAGACGGCATGTCGACGACGTCCTCCACGGCGATGGTCAGCGCCAGATCCTCCAGCCGCACGAACAGGGCGGGAAAGGCGCATCGCAATTCCAGGCGTGCTAGCCGCGGCGCCCAGGCAGACATGCGGCCCCTAGCCGAACGACAAATGCGGGTTGTGCCGGCGGGTGACATCGAACCTGTCGGCATCGCCATAGATCGACTGGCCGTAGGGATTGGTGAAGGAGGTTCGACCGCACCCGCCCACCGATATGTCCGCCAATATAGCCTCCGGACCAGTCCCAAACCGCCGGTGGCAGTTTCAATCCTGGCTCAAGGTCTGCCGCTTTGGTCGCATCGCTCGCGACGGGCGCAATTGTTGTGGCTCCCAAAAGAAGAACTCCAGATCGCATCCAACACTTCCCTGCATTTTCTCGGTCCACAACCGAGCGCCAAATCATTGCCACAGCAAACCGTCGGAACGGACCAGACGCGAACAGCGACGCGCGCCGTGTCCGTCCCGAAGACCATCGCACTGCGATTGGTGATGATGCCGGCAACAGAGCAAATCGCGTGCCGAAGTGAATTCGCAGGCCGAGCGGGCACTTCGTAGCGGCGCGTCATGTCAGGTTTCCGGCATTGAGTCTCAATGCCGACAACCGGCGCAGCAAGTGCCCGACAAAGCCCTGCTCTTGCGGAATATGCGCGAGCATGTCGTCGAATACTTTCAAGGCGGCGGTCATGCGTCAGATCGATGGTCTGTAGAGACTGCCGAGAACAGAGCAACTGTCATGCCGGGGCGAAAATGCTGATACTCCAAGGATGAGCATCAGGGATGAGCATCGAATCGACGGCAATGGACGCAAAGCTGACAATCGTGTGCGATTGCGCACATTCTCAGGCTAGTTCGATCAGTTGGGATGACTTGGAGGCAGCACACCGCGGGCTGCTTGTAGGTCCTGGAAACGGCATGACGCGAGCGCTGTGTGCTGCATTTGAAAGGCGCTCGACCCGATTAACTCGCATATTGCTGGGTTGTCCTTCAGACTGGTCGCTCAGAGATTTGACGGTGTTCATCCGTATCTGGCCGGTGACACAATGTCCGCAACTCAACCCTGAACCTCGGGGCTCGCACCGGCAAGGCGCACCCGTCGTCGCCATTGAAGCATTCACTGCACAAATGCTCTGGTGGCATACCAATTGCTAATTAGGTCCCAGATCCCTGACCGGTCAGTCGTTCCGGTCCAAGCTCCAGTCGCTACTATCAACCATGACCAATAGCTTTAGATGTCAGCCCATCTGCGCAAGCTCTTTCGCACAAAGGGTAAGGCGAACAGGCATTGTCAACTTCATCGACCGCTGAGCTGAAGGAGTCGATTATCAAAGGTTCGAGATTCGGCCGTCCCATCAGGCTCAACGGTTTCTCGATTAGAAAAGCTTCATGATCCGCTGGCGTCGTCGCGTCGGCTGATGAGAATTCTCGGCCCGATTGTTGAGAGATTTGTGCCAGCGATGTTCGAAGTGAACGCCCATCGCCCTCGTCGCGCCGTACGAACGGAGCTTGTCAGCGATCATCACGCGCGGCGGCGTGCCGGCGGATTTAAGGAGCTTCGTCATGAGCCGCTGCGCAGCGCGCGAGTCTCTTCGGCATTGGATCAAGACGTCGAGAACGACGCCATTCTGGTCGACTGCGCGCCAGCGCCAATGTTGTTCGCGCGATCGAGATAACGAATTCGTCCAGATGCCACGTCGCCGTGAGTGGGAGTGCGCCGGGGCATCCAGATGGGAGAACGCCTTGCCGAATTTACGTCCCCACTGGCGCACGGTTTCATAGGTCATCCAATGCCACGCGCCGCCAGCGGTTCCTCGACCATGCGAAAGCTTAAGGAAAGCCGGAAATACAACCAAACGGCATAGCTGATGACTTCCGATGGGAAGCGATGCGCCGATAAAGAGGGCCCGTGCGGTCGGCATGCCGGTCGTCTACCCCTTGGCCGTTCCAATTCGTTAACTTGACGGTGCCCCAGAACCTGAAGAGACGCAAAATTGGCCTTTCATTCGGCACCGGTTGAACCACGCCCAATTCCGGTTTTTGTCTCAAAAGTGGAGATGCGATATGATTTCGAGTCACCCAGTCGATGTGGTTGGCGATAGCGACGAACTCATCGAGCAGGCGCTGCGAGCCGCGATGGATAGTGCTCTGAGGCCGGAGTCGCCGACTCACCTGCGGGAAGCGCTGGAAGCGGCAGTGTTTCCAGGTGGCGCCCGGATGCGCCCCAAGCTCTGCTTGAAAGTCTTCATTGCATCCGGCGCAAGCCATCCGGAGCTGGCTGCAAGAGCTGCGGCAGCAATCGAATTGCTGCACTGTGCCTCGTTGGTCCATGACGACCTGCCTTGCTTCGATAATGCCGCGCTGCGCCGCGGCAAACCGACGGTGCACCGGCTATTCGGAGAGCCGACCGCCGTTCTGGCCGGCGATGCCTTGATCGTGACGGCTTTCAAACACCTAAGCCGGCAGGCTGCGCGGGCACCTGAGTTGGTCGCGCGCATGATCGAGGTGGTCGCGGAGGCGGTCGGCCCCAGTCATGGGCTGATCGCCGGACAGTCGATGGAGGCCGTGACGCTCGTCCCAATCGACCGCTATCACCATTACAAGACCGGCTCCCTCTTCGTGGCGGCGGCCACGTGCGGCGCCCTGACAGGTGGTGCTGACCCGGACCCCTGGGCGAAGGTGGGGGAACTGCTCGGGCATGCGTACCAGATCGCCGACGACATCGCAGACACGGTCGGCCGCGCCGAGGTGCTTGGCAAATTGGGTGCCGTGGACACGCAACTGAATCGACCCAATATCGTTCGCAGCCAAGGGTTGGATAGCGCAGCCGCCAAATTTTACGCGTATCTCGAACAGATAAGTGACACCATTCCTGCCAGCCCTCACAAAGGGGCCCTCGTTGACTGGCTGAACCAGGCGCTTTGCAAGGGCGTCGCGGGCCCGGGAAAAGCCGGACTGATCCAACAAGCGGCGCTGGAATGCGTCCAACCTTTATGAGAAATGAATTACAGCAACGAAATCTGGTCGTTGGTTCCGTTATGGCTGGATACGATCGACATCGAGGCTGGATCTTTCGGATCGCCGTGCTGAAGTCTCACCGGAAAAGCTAGAGGACAGGCGCTCATTGCTCGTGCAGAAGCGCGGCTTGCGACATTCGGCTGCATCAAAGTCAATCTCCAAGTGGTCGAATCCAACTCAGCCTTGCGCGCACAACTCGTGCCCGAGGATATCGCCCGCTTTCTGCCGCGTCCAAGGGTCGCTACGGGATAGCGCCAAGCAATTTGAACTCGATATCGTCATGACCGGTCATTGCGGGGGCAGCCTTTGCCGGGCGGGGCCGCGTCCAGGGCCTTCTAGCGGGCGATCGGACGGCAAGCGGCCCGGCCCGGCAATGGCAGAGGTGCGGCTATTTTCCGCCGGCGCTCACGCGCCTTTGCATCGCGAAACAAAATAGCCGCACCTCTGCCATCCTCCGCTTCGCTGCGGCCCTGCGCGTCCACCTGCGCCCTGCGGGCTTCGGCGGATTGATCGCTCCGGGTTCTGGTCCGTTCCGCCCGCCGTCTGGTGATCGCCACGAAGGCCGCGATGGGCGCGGCCGAACGGCAAAGGACCCTAAGCCATGATGACCGAACACGACGACAGCCAGTTCGAACCGCCGCACGGCTCATCACCGACCGATCATATCCTCAACGAGCTTCAGCTCTATGGCCATCGTCCCTTTCACGACGAGCCTGACCCAAGGCCGCTCCCGGAAGCCAAGGCCATCACAGGCGCGATCGCCGACATCTTTGATGCGCTCGTGGCGACCCTGAGCGACACACGGCTTGAACCCGACCTCGAAGATCTCCTCTGGTCGACCGTCAATCTCTTCCATCGCGCCACGGGCCGCATCGAGCGCGAACTCGACGACAACGAAAAAGCCCAGCAAAAGAGCCAGCGCGAGCAGAATGGATCGGAGGTGCGATCGGTCGAACTGGAGCGGCTCACGGCCGAAGGCGTCACGTTGATCGAACGTCGCAATGCCATGGAGCTGTTCCGCGATCTGGCGACTGAGCAATTCGAGCTTCATACCGGCTCGCCCTGGCGCCCCCGGTCCGGATCACTCGTCAATCATCGCACGCTCACCTCTGCGATGATCGACAGCCGCGATTTCCTGGCTGCCAAACGTCGCGCGGACACCGAGGCGTTGCTGCCGTCGGGACCCAAGATCGCGCTCACCGGTGGACTCGATTTTGACGACGTCGCCCTGATCTGGGACCGCCTCGACAAGGCCCATGCCAAGCACCCGGACATGGTGCTGCTGCATGGTGGCTCGCCGAAGGGCGCCGAGCTGATCGCCGCCAAATGGGCGACCAACCGCAAGGTTCCCCAGGTCGCCTTCAAGCCGGACTGGACGAAGCACGGCAAGGCAGCTCCGTTCAAGCGCAACGATGCCATGCTTGCAGTGCTGCCGATCGGTCTGATGCACTTTCCGGGCACCGGGATACAGGACAACCTTGCCGACAAGGCCAGGAAGCTCGGCATTTCCGTTTGGAAGTTCGGCGGCGCGTAAGCGCCGTCGCCCATCGGCGCTTCTTCATCGAGGGCCAAGTTCGACAACGCAGATCAGTGCAAATTCTCTGATCGCGACCGATATAGCGCTCGAGCAGAAAGCTTCGGTTGTTGTCCGATCCGACGAACGAGGCCACGCACTCGCACAGCGGCGCATTCTGCGCTATTATTCTCGTCGCGCCGTGGTGGTGGTGGAAGGCGCGAGCGTCATGTCTTTTGTCGCGGAGTCACCACCATGCTTATCATCGCACTCGCCCTCAATATGCTTGGCATCGGCCTGTTCTGCTGGCTGGGTCTCACTCTTGCTGTCTACGCGCTGCCATATTTCGTTGCGCTTTCCGCAGGATTGGCGGCTGTTCACGCTGGGGCAAGCATTGCCTCCGCTACTCTGGTCGCAATTCTTGCCGGCGCCGTGGCCGTTCTGATCGGTCAAACCGCCTTGATCTGGGCTCGATCCAGCTTCGTGCGCGCGGTGATTGCCGCAGCTTTCACCGTCCCGGCGGCTGTCGCGGGCTATCACCTCGCCCATGGCCTGTCGCAAATCGCGATGCCATCCTCACTTTGGCAGGATATCTTCAGCTGGACCGGCGCTTTTGCCATCGCCGGCATGGCTTGGAGACGGATAACCAGCTTTGCCGAGCCTCCGGCATTGGGCGAGGCTTTGTTGGAGGAACATCAGTAGCGCCTCTCGGCCGAGACGCGAAAGGAATGTGCCTCGGGTCTCGACGGCTGAGGCGCCTCGGGTCCAAGCGTTGGTTGGGTCGACGGGCTTGAGCGAGAGATAGTCGCGGCGTTCTCGAAGGCTTTGCCACCCGGCACCTGACCTCTCGGCGGAAGGCAGGCCAGCCAGGGGCATCTCATCGCGGCTGGTTCACGGCAGTCGCGTTCGCCCTTTTCCTCGCTTTTGCTTCCAACTCTACGCCTGAGCGCAGCGACATCTTGTGCAGCCCAACCGAGCGGCGCCACAACTTCTTCCGGGGTTGCTGTTCAGCGCACGGACCACCTGGCCTCTTGATGGCTCGATCTGGCCGAAGAGCGGCTGCGCCTCGATCGCCTGAACGCAACGCCAGCGGCTCGACTTTCTTCCCCTGGGCTACGCCCATTCCTCGCGAGGCAAGAAAGTCGCCCCGCTGGCGTCCTCCGCTGCGCTGCGGCCCGCGGGCGGGTGCGTCGTCGATCGTCTTCGGCCTGTAGATCGCCATCGAGGCCGCGGTGGTCGCGGCTCGAAACAGCAAGGAGAAGTAACATGGCTAACATCGGTTCTTTCAAGAAGATCGGCAGCGACTTCCAGGGCGAGATCGTCACCCTCAGCCTCCAGACCAAGGGCGTCCGCATCGTGCCCGAGGCCAACCGCACCAACGAGAACGCCCCGAGCCACCGCGTCTTCGTCGGCCGGGCCGAGATCGGGGCCGCCTGGTCGAAGCGCTCCGAGGAGGGCCGCGACTATCTCTCGCTCAAGCTCGANGACCCCTCGTTCAACGCACCGATCTACGCCAACCTGTTCAACGACGAGGACGGCGACGGCTTCAGCCTGATCTGGTCGCGGCCCCGTAAGAACGGCGACTGAG